>CAYVRH010000001.1:0-32201 GCA_964452955.1 uncultured Anaerolineaceae bacterium
TGAGCAATAAACGGATCAGAGCCACACGGCGGCGCTCACCGCCAGAAAGTACTTTAATGGGCGTGTCTCCTGTTGGACAGTTGAGCGCACCCATGGCAAGTTTGAGATTGCTTTCCAAATTCCAGGCGTCCACTTTTTCAAGTTGTTCAGTAAGGCGGGATTGCTTTTCTATCAGCTTGTCAAAATCGGCATCCGGGTCAGAAAAACCTTCATTGACCTTTTCGTATTCATCGAGCAGGTCAGTGATTGGCTTTACGCCTTCTTTGATGATCTCGATAACCGTCTTTTCAGGGTCAAGATAGGGGTCCTGTTCCAAGAGTCCAACGCTGTAACCTTTCGAGGCGGCAATTTCCCCTATATATTCTTCGTCCTTGCCTGCCATAATCTTCAATAGCGTGGATTTACCTGAACCGTTCAAGCCAAGTACACCGATTTTCGCACCATAATAAAAACCGAGCGAAATATCCCGCAGTACTTGCTTATTGGGTGGGTAGATTTTGCCCACCCGCATCATTGAATAAATTACTTGTGTATCTGACGGCATAAACACCTCTTGATGCGTATTGTAACAAAAAAGACAGGTTTTTCGCCTGTCTTTGTCGGGGCAGGCGGATTCGAACCGCCGACCTCACAGTCCCGAACCGTGCGCTCTAGCCGGGCTGAGCCATGCCCCGTGGGTTGCATATTATACCATCAGAATTGCAAATAAACGCTTCGCTTAATGCTTCTTACTCATTTCGATAGTGACTTTAAGTCGGCCTGGTTTGGCGGCTTCTTCAAAGGCTTGAAGGCCATCGGCAAGTGCATATCTTGCCTGAATGAGGGGCTTCAAATCTACCAAACCCGATTCCATCAAGCGCAGCGCTGGAGCAAAAGGACCGCATCGGGAGCCAACCAGATGGATTTCATCCACGACCAAACTGGAGAGGTTCACCGAAACATCTCCCGCGAAAGTTGATTTTAAGACCAGTATGCCCCCTGCCCTCACAAGCTGCTTAGAGGTAGCAAAACCTTCCGCAGAGCCGGTCACTTCAACGACGATATCAGCCGATTTATCGCCCAATTCATGGGCAAAAGCCGAACGGATCCCCAAGCTTTGAAGCAGTACGGCTGGTTCAGACCTGCGGACCACAACTGTCAAGTCGCAACCACTTAGTTTCAACACCTGGGCAATCAAGATGCCAAGACGGCCAGCTCCAACCACATAAACCTTATCTGACGGTTTGATGGCAACTTGCTCAAGAATCTGTAAGGCTGCTGCCAGTGGTTCTGTGAACACTGCCATTTCATCCGGTACAGAGTCAGGCACTTGTACCAAATTCTGCAAAGGGAGCTTACAAAACTCCGAGAAAACGCCGTTGTAGTTGTAAATCCCCAGCGTCCTGCGTTTTTCGCAGTGACCCGTACGTCCCTCCAGGCAGGGCTTGCAATGACCGCACCAGACCGAGATTGTACCCACAACCCGCTTTCCTTCCCATTCTGCCAATCCTGGGGCACGCTCGACCAGGCCAACAAATTCATGCCCGGGGATGCCGGTAAAGGGATAATAACCTCTGACCATTTCAAGGTCCGTAGAACAAATACCCGCCTGATTTACTCGAATTAATACTTCACCGGAATCCAGAACCGGTTCAGGGAGATCTTCTCTGAAGCTCAAATGCTTATCTTCCAGCCAAAGCCCTTTCATTTTCCTCCTAAAGCGAGCCGGTTCTGCCAAACTGCCGCTCAAGTAATGCAGCACTGAGATGGATCATAGTTGGCCTTCCGTGCGGGCAGGTTCGCGGGGACGTGCTTAATTCCAACTTCTCAAGCAGTGATTCTTGTTCAGGTACTGACAGAATTTGCCCGGCCTTAACCGCCATGCGTTTGCACACCCGCCCAGCTATCCTGGCTTCGATTTCTTCTTCCATGGGCGTCTCATCTTCTTCAAAGTCCTGGATTACTGAAAGCACAGCCGCTTTTGGATCGCCCTGCCGGAACAATGCCGGTATGGCACGAATGATAAAACTGTTAGGGCCAAATTCCTCAACCTGAAAACCGAGTTCCTGAAAGACAGGTAATTGTGTGGTCAGCACGGCGGCCTTCTCCGGGCTTAAATCCAGCGTCAGGGGAACCGCGAGGTTCTGCGCAGGTATGCTCGCCGTTCTGAAAGAAGCCATCAGATCATCGAAAAGCACGCGTTCGTGCGCGGCATGCTGGTCAATCAGATAAAGCCCGTCTGGTCCCTCTGCTATCAAATAAGTGGAGGCCACCTGCCCGATGAGTCGAAGAAGCGGTAAGTGCTCTACAGGCAGAAATTCTTGCGCAGCGGAATCTTGGGGTGCCTTATGTGCAGGCTCGGTATCACTAACAAATTCAGATCTGCCTATCATCCAATCGGGTGAAAGCTGCTGGTTATTTGTGCCATATGTCGTGTTTTGTCGGCCCCACAGCGAAACGGGGTTGATTTCAGGAATTGGGGTAAACGCCAATAAACCACGCCGGATGGCGCGCTGCAGGCCACTGAAGACAAAATCAGCATTTCGAAAGCGAACTTCCGCCTTTGATGGATGCACGTTCACATCCACCTGGTTTGAAGGCAGACTGATAAACAGGATTGCCACCGGGTAACGCCCTACCATCAACATAGTGTTATAAGCTTTGAGTACCGCTGCCGTCAGGGCTGGGTCTTGTACCCAGCGCCCATTGATGAACAACGTAATATCCTTGCGGTTTGAACGCGTCAACTGCAAATTGCTGATGAAACCTTCGATTGCCAGACCCTGGTCAGAAAACTCGATGGGTAATAAGTCTGAGGCATCTTGCCTGCCAAAAAGATTGTGCAAGATCTCCTGCTTGCTACCGTTTCCACTGGTCTTGAATAGTGTCTTGCCATCCTGGAGGTAAGTCCAGCGGATATGTGGATATGCCATTGCATAACGGGTAACCAGGCCGATCACTTGTTTGGTTTCAGTGATATCGCTGCGTAAAAACTTGAGCCGTGCCGGCACATTGTAAAAAAGGTCTGCCACTTGAATGCTGGTGCCGATGGGTGAACTGGCTGGTTCCACTGGGTCAACAAGGCCACCATCCTCGCTGATTCGGGCTCCGGCATGGCTTTCAGCTGTTTTTGAGGTAATGGTCAGTCTGGCAACTGAGCCGATTGAAGCCAGAGCTTCACCTCTGAAGCCCAGCGTTCGGATATCGAGCAGATCCTCGGGCGTGCTGAGTTTGCTGGTAGCATGGCTGGCCAAAGCTAACGCAAGGTCTTCTGCCGCAATTCCAGCGCCGTTATCCTCTATTTGAATTTTGGAACGGCCTGCGCCCTCAAGAAAAATGCTTATTTCAGTCGCGCCTGCATCAATTGAATTCTCAATCAATTCCTTAACAACAGAGGCGGGGCGTTCAATCACCTCACCAGCCGCAATCTGATTGGCTACTTTTTCGCTGAGTTTTTTTATTGGCATGCCGCAATTATACCTGTGCGTATTGACAGCTTCAGCTAAAATAGGTGCATGGAAATTACAGACCACGTTAAAGGCATTTTGGCCACGTTGAGCGATAAGCCTGGTTGTTACCTCATGAAGGACGAGAGCCAAAAAATCATCTACGTTGGTAAAGCCATCAACCTGAAGAATCGCGTACGCCAATACTTCCACTCATCTACGGATCAACCTTTCCGCACGCGTCAAATGGTGTCGAAAATCAGGGACATTGAGACCATCATCGTCGGTTCAGAATTAGAGGCCTTAATCCTCGAGATGAACCTGATCAAACAGCATAAACCATTTTTCAATGTGCGCCTGAAGGACGATAAACGTTACCCTTACATCAAAATTAGCTGGCAGGAGGATTTTCCTCGTTTGATCATCACCCGCAGCATGGTCAACGACGGAGCGCGGTATTTCGGACCCTATACATCAGTTTGGGCTGTACATCAGACCCTGGACGTTCTCAGGCATACCTTACCTCACTTGCGCCCGCGAGATTACCGGCAAAGATGAACGCGCATGCCTGTACTACGACATCAAACTCTGTTCTGCACCCTGCATAGGGGCTACTACCAAAGCAGAGTACCGCCAGATGATCGACGATCTGTGTAAATTCCTGGAAGGTAGAACGGACCCAATTCTAAAGCGCCTTCAGGTGGATATGGCCAAAGCTTCAGAAGAAATGCAATATGAGCGCGCGGCTGCCCTACGAGATCAAATCAATGCCATTCAGCGGGTACTTGAGCATCAGAAAATTATTTCCAGCGAAACCAAAGACCAGGACGTGATTGCCATGGCGCGTTCCGATAAGGATGCCTGTGTGCAGATCTTCTTCATCCGTTCCGGCAAAATGATCGGACGGGAGTACTTTGTGCTGGATGGCACCGAGGACAAGCCGAACCAGGAAATCCTGGAGGAGTTTATCAAGCAGTTTTATTCGCAGGCTGCATATGTACCTAACAAAGTGCTCCTGCCTGAACAAATCGAGGAAGCCCGCATCATCAAGGAATGGTTGAATACCAAGCGCGGCGGACTGAAGGTGGATATTGCTGTGCCACAACGCGGTGAAGGCAAAGCCTTGGTGAAAATGGCCGCAGAAAATGCCATGGAAACCCTTACTTCCCTCGAAAACCGTTGGAAAGCTGACAAAACCAAACAACTGCAGGCGCTGACCGACCTGCAACAAGCGCTTAACCTTTCAGAGCCACCCAACCGTATTGAATGTTATGACATCTCAAATACCCAGGGAGTCAACAGTGTTGGCAGTATGGTGGTCTTTGAACAGGGTGTGCCAAAAAAGAATTTGTACCGCAAATTCAATATTAAAACGGTCGAGGGTCCAGATGACTTCGCTTCCATGGAAGAAGTCTTAAACCGCCGTTTTTCGCGTTACTGGGCAAGCAAGGAAGCTAAAGGCGAACCAGGCGCCAAGCCAGATCTCAGTTTTGGGATACTCCCTGATTTGTTGATAACGGATGGCGGTAAAGGCCAACTTAGCCGCGCGGTAAAAGTAATCGAAGAGCAACACTTAACTGATATTTTTAGCGTAGTCGGGTTAGCAAAGCAGGATGAAGAACTCTTTATCCCCGGGAAGATGGAGTCAATCCGCCTGGACGATCATTCGCAGGGCTTTTATTTAATCCAACGCATTCGGGATGAAGCACACCGCTTCGCGATTACGGCTCACCGCAATAAACGGGGCAAAACCGGCCTGGCATCCAGGCTTGACCAAATCGAAGGTATCGGCCCTGTTCGTAGAAAAGCTTTATTGAAGGCTTTTGGGTCGATCGAAGGCATCCTGGCAGCAAAACCCGAAGAGCTGACCAAGATAAAGGGTATTACAATTACGCAGGCTGAATTTATTCAGTCTCAACTGGAGTAAGATGTCAAAGCAAAATCAAATAAAAAATCGCGCAACCAAATCAAACACAGGCACGAATACTGCTTACAAAGCCTTTTTAGCATTCATTGCCATCATTATCATTTTGGCGATGGTGCTTTCAATGGTTAGGTTTTAAGTCGCTTAAGAACCCTTCCCAAGCCGCGCACGTTCTTCTTCCACCATGCTGTGGTCAAGCTTTTTAACCAGTGGCACTGGTTGGTTGAAGGTTCTGCCGCCCACAAGCTCAGTCGGCAGCCAGCGATCTGTTTTTCCAGTCAAGCCGGCTTTATAGGTCAGCACTTTATGGGTGCCAAGCTTATCCTCAACGTCATAGGCAGCTGATTCTCCGAATAAGGGTGAATCGTAATCAAGAATCTGGTTGAGTGTTTCCGAAATATGTGGCAGGAAAGGCGCCAGCATCAGTTTCAGCCAATCAATAGCTTGAATGGCGGTGAAAACTGATTTTTCAGCTTCGGCCTTATCGGTCTTTATTTCAAACCAGGGTGCGTGTGTATCCAGGTATTTGTTGACTTCAGTCGCCAGGTTCATGGCCTCACCCAGGGCAGCCTTCAATTCAACGGCTTCAATCTTTTCAGCAACCGTCCCGAATCCATTCCTTATTGTTGCGAGTAATTCCAGGTCAGAATCCCTTAAGGACTCTGGCTGCGGAATCTGGCCTTCCCAGTTTTTGTAAGTGAAGGCGAGCACCCGGTTAACAAGGTTACCCCAGGTTGCCACGAGTTCGTTGTTATTGCGCTGGAAAAATTCTTCCCAATCCCAATCCGAATCCTTGGTTTCCGGCATGGCGGTGGTTAAGTAATAGCGGATTGCATCGGCATCGTAACGCTCAAGCGCATCCAAACCCCAGATCGCCCAGTTTTTACTGCCACTGATTTTGCGCCCTTCCAGGTTCATAAATTCGTTGGCTGGCACGTTGTAAGGTAAAACCAGGTTTTTTGGATCTTCAGAGCCCATGGCGCGATCCAGTTTTTCTTGAATACCGATTAGTTCAGCCGGCCAGGTGACGGCGTGGAAAGTGATATTGTCTTTTCCGATGAAATAGAAAGACTTTGTCTCTGGATTTACCCACCAATCCCGCCAGGTTTCCGGATTGTCGTTCAGTTTTGCGTATTCAATAACTGCTGAAAGGTAGCCCATCACCGCCTCAAACCAAACGTAGAGGCATTTACCCTGAAAGTCTTCCAGAGGAACCGGAATGCCCCAATCCAGGTCGCGCGTGATGGAGGTGGGCTTCAATCCCACGCTTTGGATTTGGCCCAATGATTGGCGTAGCACGTTGGGCCGCCAATAGCTGGCACGATCTTCCAGGAATTTCTGGATCTTCGGTTCCAACCCTGAAAGGTTCAGATAATAGTGTTCGGTTTCACGTAGTTCCGGCGTGCTGCCATCAATTTTTGAGCGGGGATTGATAAGCTTCTCTGGCTCGAGCAAACTGCCACATTTTTCGCATTGGTCAGAGCGGGCATCTTCACTCCCGCAAATATAGCAAGTGCCTTCCACGTAGCGGTCCGGAAGGAAGCGGTTCTGTGCGGTACTGAACCACTGGCGTGAGCTGTCTTTATAAAGATAGCCATTTTCAAGCAGGGATAAAAAGACCTTTTGTGCCACATCAAAATGGTTCTCCGTATGGGTGCTGGTAAATAAATCGTAACTGATGCCAAGACGCTCGAAGAGCTCAATGAAGCGCGGGTGGTAATGCTGGTAGACCTCGAGGGGGGTCTTGTTTTGCGCGTCGGCTTTTACAGTAATTGCCGTGCCATGACTGTCAGATCCTGAAACCACCAACACTTTACGTCCACGCAGGCGATGATAACGGGCACAAATATCGCCGGGAAGATGAGAGCCAGTGATGTTACCGGCGTGGATATCGGAGTTGGCGTAAGGCCAGGCGATGGCAATCAGAATAGGTTCAGTCATGAGGGTCTCCGTCTATTAACTTTTCGAGAATGGATGAATTTTACTCTTCAAGGATGATTTTGTTGTCTGTATGTCCGCAATCTTGCAGGTTCAAATTCTGGCCACAAATCGTGCAGACTCCCTTACAATCGGGCTTACAGACGAAATTGATGGGCAAACCCAGCAGCAGATAGTCCCGAAAAAGCTCTCCCAGATCGATGTAGCCATCATCCGGGATGACCAGGTCCGTAGCCTCGCGAACTTTTTCAGTGAAAAAGTAAATTTCTTCGATGGGTGTCGTAACTGAAACCGTGCTATCGCAAAGACAGCGTACGCATTGTGCGGAAATTTTTCCACTCAGTTGGGCTTGAAACAAAATGCCCTCCTGCACGCGTGAAAAACGGTATTTCACATCCAAATCCCAAACGTTGAGGTCGGGGTCAATGAAAACTTCGTCAAGCTGAAGTTCTGCATCCCTGGCAAACCCTGAGGGTTTGTTAAGGAGATAGCCAATGTTAGTCTTTAGGGGAATGCGTTTCTTTTCCATGTTCGTGTACAATTACCTGCGCAGATTATAGCATGAGAGTGAACATGGTAAAAATATTACTGGCAAGCAACAATTCTGGTAAGCTACGCGAAGCCAGAGCAATATTAGCAGCTTCTAGCCTGGAAGTCATCTCGCCTTTAAGCCTTGGAATTTCTTTGGAAGTCCCTGAAATTGGACATACTTATCTTGAGAATGCCACGCTGAAAGCCAAAGCTTTTTTTGATGCCACCCATCTTCCCTGCCTGGCAGATGACAGCGGTCTTGAAGTTGAAGCCCTGAATGGGGCGCCGGGCGTATTTTCTCATCGGTTTTCCGGCTCTGAACTTCACACTGATGCAGAGCGTTGTAAATACTTAATTGAAAAATTGCAACCCTTTCCCAAACCCTGGAAAGCTGCTTTTCATTGTTTTACAGTTTTTTATGATGGGGAAATACTGGAATCCAGTCATGGGATCTGTCGGGGTGAAATAAATGAAACCCCCAAAGGGCATCACGGATTTGGATATGACCCCATCTTCAAGTTGGAAGGTTATTCATTGACGATGGCGGAGGCAGGAGAAACCTTAAAAAACAGCGTCAGCCATCGGGCTGACGCGCTAAATAAACTTAAACCTTTTTTGAAATACTACTTCAAGCTCTAGCCTTGCTTATACCCAAAACGCCGCAATAAAGCTTGCCTTTTCCGAATATCCTCCTCGGTTTCGACACCGAGTGGAGATTGACCATCGACCACGCCCAAAACCCCTCTGCCCACTGGGCTTTCTGCCAAAATTACCTCAACCGGGTTGGCCGTGGCGCAATAAATATTGCAGACTTCAGAAACACTCTTGACTGCATTCAAAATATTGATGGGATAGAAACCTGATCCAAGAAAAAGGAAGAATGTGTGCCCAGCGCCGACAGCCATGGCATTTTCTGCCGCAAGTTCGATCAAGGCTGGATCCGTTCCGGCTGTACGAATTAATCTGTCAGTGGACGCTTCACAAAAAGCTAGGCCAAATTTGATTCCTGGAACAGCAGCAACGCACACTTCGTACAGGTCTTCTACAGTTTTAATGAAATGAGATTGTCCAAAGACAAAGTTCAACTCTTCAGAATTTTTGACATTAACGGTGACTATGTTCATCATGCGCCTCCATTGGCATTTTAACATGAACCTTAGTTAGGGTAAAATTTTGGCATGCGAAAGAGATGGGCAAGACCCTTAAGCGGTGGCGTGATTCTCTTATTCCTGTTGCTACAGGCTTGCAGCGCAGGGCTGGCGGCAAGACCTCAGCTCACCGGTGGCAATTCCGGAATGTCCGCCGCTTCCAGCCCTACTCCTTTGCCAACATTTACCCCCACCCCGGCAGCCTTGGGAACCGGTGAAAACCCAATTACATTGGGTTTGATCGGCTCATGGAACAAACAGGACCAGAAATTGGCCTTGGACCAACTGGTTTTGAATTTACAGCAGGATCTGAACCTCCAATTCGCCTACGAATATTATGCTGGCTATTTTGAACTCGAGGAGTCAATCCTGAACGGCAAGGTTGATTTCACTTTTTTGGGACCCATTGAATATATCATTGGCAAACAAAAAGACCTGCTGGCGGCTGGGCTGGTCAGCACCCACGCCGGTGTAAAGTCTTATGGCACCCAATTTTTTGCCCATAAGGACGCAAAATTTCAAGCTTTTTTTGACCCAACCACCAACACATCCAACGCCAATCCTGCCAACGCATTACGGCAATTCAATGGCACAAAAGGCTGTTTTATCAGCGAGGATAGCTTGTCCGGTTATTGGGTTCCCATGGGTTATCTGATCGGTGCGAACATCCCGATCCAGGAACCGGTTTTTACCCAATCCAGTGCGGCCAGTTTGCGCTCACTCTACATCCAGGGTGTTTGTCAATTCGCGGTCACTTATTCTTCCATTAGCGATCCGCGTACCGCGTCGAATGTGATTACAGATTTGCCGGATATCATGGACAAGGTGCCAATTATTTGGGCATCCCCACCAGTAATTCCCAACCACGCCGTTTTTTATTCCAACAGTCTGGCGCTTCCGATGCAGGCAAAGATATCCGAGCACCTCATCCAATTCTCCAATACAATTGAAGGACGGGATTTGCTGAGTAAAGCGTTGGATTATGAAATTAATGGACTTTCCGGTGTTCCTGACAGTTTCTACGACCCTCTTCGTGCTCTTCTGGAGGTACAGGATATTCGCCTTTCCGATTTGCTCGAACTTCCATAGATATGCTCAAGAAGATATCCCTTTTTGCTCTAGCTTGCATTCTCTTCATAGTGGCACTCAATTTCCACGTTTATCAGCAGTCAGCAGCTTACATTTTGCCGACCACCGCAGAAGAAACGTTTCCAGCTGGGATCGTACCTGGGGCTGGGCTAAATCGGGATAAAACACCAAGCCTGGCATTGAGGGATCGCCTGGACGGTGCGCTTAGATTTTACGCGCAACAGAGAATCAATAAAATCCTTGTGAGCGGTGATAATCGCTTCGTCTACTACGATGAGCCTACTGCTATGCGCAATTATCTGGTGGAAAAAAGCGTTCCTGCTGCTGATGTGGTACGCGATTTCGCCGGACAGCGCACCTATGATACCTGTTATCGAGCTAAACACATCTTCGGTTTAGATCGAGTGCTCATTTTTACCCAAAGCTATCACCTTTGGCGAGCGGTTTACTTATGCCGGGCTTTGGGCTTGGATGCCTATGGAATCGCCGTCGAGCAATCGGATTACATCCCTTCACGCTACCGTTACTGGCTTTTTCGGGAGATCTTCGCCCGCGTCAGCGCGGTCTGGGATGTCAACATCCGTAAACCAATACCCATACTTGGCGATCCAGAGCCCATCTTTCCGGAATAATCCGATTTTTTCGCAAGACTAATCTGTTATTGTCCTACTTGTCTCCCCAATAGCTGGAGCAATCTTCAAGCGGCGTGAAACCAATCACATTGTCTCCGGGTTTTAGTGTGAATAAGGAGACTCCACTGGCAGCTCGTTTGCGCGACGGCGCGTTGGTTATCTGGAAGACCTTGCTGGCTTGCTTGCTAAAGTGGCAAATACCTTTATCAGTCAGTTTCCCAACTATCTGTGCAGCCACCTGGTCATTCGCAGGCAGCTTCCAGGAAATCACTCCCTGGCCATATCTGCCCTGTACAGGGAACTCATCCGCGGTTGTACGTTTGGCAAGCCCTTCAGTGGAGATCAAACCCACTTCATCTTTTTCTGAAATGATGCTGGCCCCAACTACATAATCGCCCTCTTTGAGTTTGATGGCATTGACTCCCGCGGCAACCAAACCCATTGGCCGCACTTCCTCTTCATTGAAGCGAATGGACATACCATTGGCGGTTGTGAGCAGCAAATCCTGCTTGCCTTCTGTGAGCAAAACCTCAAAAATTTCATCATCTTCGTTGGTTTTTGCCAATACAAAGCTGCTGGCGGAAGCGCCTGGCAATTCGTTTATGGCCGTCCGTTTGATCATGCCATTTCTTGTGACCGTTGTAACATAATGGCCGTTTTCTTCTTCACGGTTCATTGGAAGACCAAAAACCGCCAGTAAATCATCATTTTCAGCCAGAGGAGCAATCTTATGAACTCTCGCACCTTCTTCCCCATTTTTTTGGACTGGGATTGACAGCGAATGGATTGCCGCCGCCTTGCCTGAGGCAGTAACCAGGTAAACGGTTTGGTGTGAATTGGTTCGCACCAATATCCAGGGCGCTTCTGCCCCACCCAGACGGTTGGTTTGGTCCGCCTCAGTGCGTGAAATTTTGCCTTTTTCATCAACCTGAACCCAGAAATTTTCCATTGGCATGACATCGGTCTGGGTCAGTAATTGTGAGGCGCTCTCACCTTCACCCAAATGAATGATCTGAGTGCGCCTTGCATCCGCGTAGCGTTCCCGGATCTCCTTCAATTCACCGATAACCACCTGGCGCATGGCAGATGGCGATTTCAATAAAATATTCAAACGTTCAATAGCCGCATTAATGTTGGCGAATTCTTCATCGATTTTCTTGCGTTCAAGTGATGCCAAGCGGCGCAAGGGCATCTCAAGGATGGCATTGGCTTGGATCTCATCCAGTTTGAAGCGGCTCATCAGGTTTTGACGGGCATCTTCAGTTGTAGCAGACTTGCGGATGATGTTGATGACTTCATCAATATTCTTCAAAGCGATTTTGAGCGCTGCCAGGATGTGAAGGCGTTCTTGAAAACGCTTGAGCTCGAACATACTTCGGCGCTTCACAACTTCCAGTCGGTGTTCGCAAAAAACCTTCAGCGCTTGTTTCAAGGACAGTTTGTGCGGGCTGCCGTCCACAAGTGCCAATAGGTTAATGCCAAAGGTGCTGTGCATGGGGGTTCGCTTGTAAAGCGTCTTCAACACAGCTTCAGGGTCGGCATTTTTGGCAAGGTCAATCACGATTCGCATCCCCTGACGGTCGGATTCGTCCCGGAGATCTGAGACCCCTTCAAGCGATCCATCGCGCACGATATCCGCAATGCGCTCGATGAGATTGGCCTTGTTGACCATGTAAGGTAATTCAGTGACGATAATGCGGGTGCGACCCCGGCTGATTTCCTCAAGACGGGTCCGGGCGCGAATTTGGATCAGGCCATTCCCGCTTCCATAAATTGTGGCCAGGCTTTCAGCTTTTGCATCCTGCAGGATCATGCCGCCAGTCGGAAAGTCAGGTCCCTTGATATAGCGCATCAAGTCCTCAACCGTCAGATCGTCCAGCCTATCCCAATGGTCGAGCATCAGCACCAATCCATCCACAACTTCCCCAAGATTATGTGGCGGAATGTTGGTGGCCATGCCAACGGCAATACCAGAGGCACCATTCACCAACAGGTTGGGTATCGCGGAAGGCAGGACAGAGGGCTCTTTGAGAGTGCCATCAAAGTTCTCGGAGAAATCGACCGTGTCCATGTCCAACTGATTGAGGACTTCCATCGCAGGGTTAGAAAGGCGGGCTTCCGTGTATCGCATGGCCGCGGGTGGGTCTCCATCGATACTGCCAAAATTACCCTGGCCGTCCACCAGGGTGTAGCGTTCAGAAAAATCCTGGGCCATACGGGCCATGGCTTCATAGACAGCGGAATCACCATGGGGGTGGTATTTACCCAATACTTCGCCAACGATACGAGCGGATTTCTTGTGCGCCAAATCCGGCCTGACACCCATATCGTACATGGCGTAGAGGATGCGTCGCTGAACAGGTTTTAACCCATCCCGGGCATCTGGCAGAGCCCTGGAGACAATTACGCTCATCGCATAATCGAGGTAGGACTGCTGCATTTCCGTATTAATGTTGATTTTCTTGATCGCTGTCTGATCCATAAGGAGACCTATTCTTTGCTGATTTTTCGGATATTCGGGGTAAATATAGCATAAACAGCCTGGAAATTGTGCCCCCCTTTATTTGGGCTTGTGTGGAACCGAAAATTGCACGGGAGTTTATTAAATGAAAAAGGAGAGGTTTTTCACCTCTCCTTTTGACTCAGATTTGATAATTATTCTTCGTCGTCGATGGCAGTGTCGACCTCAAGGTCGAAATCGTCAATGTCATGATCGAACACGGCATCATCGTCATCCATATCATTGAAGCTATGGTAGCTGCCTTCTTCTCCATTGTTTTCGCGGAGGATACCAGCAATACCATTTTCATCATCGAAGCGGCCTGGCACAAAGCCGGTACCAGCTGGGATCAGTTTACCGATAATAACGTTTTCCTTCAAGCCATAGAGCGGATCTTCCTTGGATGCAATCGCAGCTCCAGCTAACACTTTGATGGTGTGCTGGAACGAAGATGCTGACAGGAAGGAGTCCGTGCTGAGTGAGGCCTTCGAAATGCCTAGCAAAATCTCGACAAAGCGGGCAGGTTTCTTACCTTCGGCTACCAGGCGGTCGTTGATACGGCGGATTTCAAGGCGGTCCACCAAGTCCTGGGGTAGGAATTCGCTATCACCAGGTCGGGTAATTTGTACTTTGTTGAGCATCTTGCGGATGATCACTTCAAAGTGCTTGTCATTGATATTCTGACCCTGGGTGCGATAAACCTGCTGGATCTCTTTCAGGAGATAAAGCTCAGTCTCATTGCGGCCTTTGATCTTGAGGATGGTGTGCGGGTTCAAAGAACCTTCTGTTAGCGGTTCCCCAGCTTCCACTTTTTGGCCATCTTTCATAATCAGGCGCGCGGTGGTCGGAATCTCATATTCTTCCTTTTCCTGGATTTCATATGAGACGATGACCTTATTGCCTTCTATACGCACTCTACCGCCATTTTGCGCGGTAATGCTTGCCTTTTCGTTGACAGCTAACACATCACCAGGGGCAACAACGGTTTCCTCTGAAACTTTGATCTCCCAACCTTCCATGATTTCGTATGTATCGGAGACCATCTCAGAATTTTCAACTTTTACAGTGCGCAATTCAGAATTCTTTTCGTTTACGATCAAGCGCGCGGTGCCCTTGATAGCGCTGACCACAGCTTCACCCTTTGGCATACGGCGAGCTTCAAACAATTCTTCCACACGGGGCAGACCGGTTGTAATGTCACCGCCGGCAGCAACACCACCGGTATGGAAGGTACGCAGGGTCAGCTGCGTGCCAGGCTCACCAATGGATTGGGCAG
Source organism: uncultured Anaerolineaceae bacterium (assembly GCA_964452955.1). GTDB lineage: Bacteria > Chloroflexota > Anaerolineae > Anaerolineales > Anaerolineaceae > Mesolinea. Next base: position 14,464 of record CAYVRH010000001.1, read on the forward strand.
CAACAGTACCAACCGCGGCCCCCAATTTGACCATCTCGTTGCGGCCTAGATCATAGCCATAGCATTTTGCACAAACGCCATGTACCAGTTCACAGGTTAATGGAGACCGAACTTTGATGGTCTTGATGCCAGAGACTACAGCTTTACGGGTTAGTTCTTTGTTGAGAACTTCATTGCGTTCAGCAATCACTTCACCACTGGTTGGGTCAATCAGCCTGTCAGCCAGAACACGCCCAAAAATTCGTTCGCTATAAGGTTGCCCGGCCACATCATCAGCCGCGTTGATATACAAGCCTTCGAGTGTGCCGCAATCTTCATTATTGATGATCTGATCCTGGGCAATATCAACCAGACGGCGAGTCAAATAACCGGCATCGGCCGTACGCAGAGCGGTATCCGCCAGACCCTTACGCGCACCATGAGTGGAAATGAAGTATTCCAGGGCAGTCAGACCTTCACGGAAGTTGGATGAAATTGGCATGGGAATAATACGGCCAGATGGGTCAGCCATCAAACCGCGCATACCCGCCAACTGGGAAATTGGGCTAAATCCACCCTTCGTAGCACCTGAGTTGGCCATAGTAGCCAAGTTGCCATCGGGGTCAAGATGTTTACGCACGGCATCACCCACTTTTTTGGTTGTGTCCTGCCATACTTTGATAATGCTTTCGTTTTGTTCCTGCTCGGTCAACAAACCGCGGCGGAATTGCTGCTGAATGTCCTTGACATCCAAAAGGGCTGTGTTGACAAATTCAACCTTCTCGGGCGGTACGGAAATATCGGAAACTGCCATGGTCGAGCCGGATTGCGTCGCAAAGCGGAAGCCAACTTCTTTAATCTCGTCAGCAACGACGGTCGTCTGATCAAGGCCGCAAATATCATAGACATCGGCAATCAGATCGCGGATGCCGCCCTTATCAAGTACCTGGTTGGTAAAGCGCATTTCAGCAGGTAAGCGATCATTTAAAATGACGCGACCAACGGTTGTCTCAAGGATCCTGGTTTCAACCTGCGGCAGGCGATTATGTTTTTCGTCATACCAGGTTTCTGTCCGCAGTTTAATCTGAGTGTGCACATCCACCTGTTTCAACTGATATGCCATAAGAACTTCGTCGATAGACCCAAAGATACGTCCATGGCCTTTCAGCTTGTTCTTATTCAACATGGTCAGGTAGTACACACCAAGAACGATGTCCTTCCCAGGGGAAATGATAGGTTCGCCACTGGCTGGCTTGAGCAAGTTTCTGCTGGCAAGCATGAGTTCGCGGGCTTCTTTTACAGCCGCATCTGAGAGCGGTACGTGAACAGCCATCTGGTCACCATCAAAGTCAGCGTTGAAAGCTGTACAAACCAATGGGTGCAACTGGATGGCGCTGCCTTCGATCAGGCGCGGTTCAAAGGCCTGGATACCCAAACGGTGAAGCGTAGGCGCACGGTTGAGCAATACAGGGCGTTGTTTGATGACTTCTTCAAGCACTTCCCAAACTTCAGGGCGATTACGCTCAATAAAGCGTTTGGCACCCTTGATATTGGAGGTGTAACCATGCTTATCCAGGCCGGCAATCACAAATGGGCGATACAGCTCAAGAGCCATGGTCTTGGGAAGGCCGCACTCAAAGAGTTTGAGGTCAGGACCAACAACGATAACTGAGCGTCCGGAATAGTCCACGCGCTTACCCAGAAGGTTGCGGCGGAAACGGCCTTTCTTACCCTTCAGCATGTCGCTGAGTGAACGTAATTCACGACGGCCGCGGCGGGAAAGCATGCGCCCGCGCTGTGAGTTGTCAATCAGGGAATCGACGGCTTCCTGAAGCATACGTTTTTCATTGCGGACGATAACATCCGGAGCGCCTAATTCCAACAAACGCTTAAGGCGGTTGTTACGGTTGATCACACGGCGGTACAGGTCATTCAGATCAGAGGTAGCAAATCGACCGCCATCCAATTGAACCATGGGGCGTAAGTCAGGTGGAATCACAGGCAGAACGGTCAAGATCATCCATTCAGGACGGTTGCGTGAACGTCGGAAAGCTTCAACAACCTTTAGACGCTGAGTAGCCTTCTTTCGCTTTTGTTTGCTCTTGGTGGTACGAGCTTCCTGCCAGAGATCCTCTGCCAGAGCATCCATATCGAGTCGTTTGAGGATGTCATAGAAAGCTTCCGCTCCCATGTCAGCCTTGAATACCTGGCCGTATTTGGATTTTAGATCACGATAATGCACTTCGCTTAAGAAGGTAAAGGGCTGAAGTTCGTATAACTCGTCGCGTTGACGGGCATTTTCCGTTTTTGTGGCGCCATTGTCTTCATCCAGCTGACCGCGAATGTCTTCCATGACAATATCAGTCTTGGCTTTAATTTCGTCTTTTTGGATTTTGATGCCTTCCAGCTGACGGTTAAGCTCAACCTTCAGATCTTTTTCGAGGTCCTCGGTTAGTTCTTTTACGATTTTCTGAACTTTGTTAACGTGTTTATTGGCAACAATTTCTTCGGCCTCAACCACAGTCACATCGCCACTGTCGGCTTTGTAAACAATTGGTTTTCGGAATGATTTGCCAATCTTATCCTTGAGTTCTTGTTCGAGGCGCTGCCCTTCAGAAATCATAGGCTCAAACAGGGCCGCAGCTTTCTCATCGTATTCTTTCGTCAGCGCTTCAGCCTGGGCATCAAAATCTTTTAATTGACGATCACGCGCTTTTTTGACATCCGCGATCTGGGCATTAACTTTTTCGATTAATTCCCGTTCAGAAACGCTGATTTCATCATCCAGCCGTTTGAGGGCTTTTTGACGTGCATCTTCATCCACATAAGTCACGATGTACTGTGCAAAGTAGAGTACACGGTCAAGGTTGCGGCGGGAGATATCCAGCAGGAGGCCTAAATAGGAAGGAATACGGCGGGTGTACCAAATATGTGCAACGGGAGCTGCAAGGTCAATATGCCCCATACGCTCACGACGTACAGATGAACGGGTGACTTCCACACCACATTTGTCGCAGATAATTCCCTTATACCGAGGGTTTTTGTATTTGCCGCAGTAGCATTGCCAATCACGGGTGGGCCCAAAGATGGCTTCACAGAATAGACCGTCTTTTTCAGGTCGGAGACGGCGGTAGTTAATTGTTTCAGGTTTTAGAACTTCTCCATATGACCAGCTATGAATTGTTTCGGGGGATGCCAAATTGATGCGTAAGGCTTTCATTTCTTTAGTTTCCACTCGTACCTCCAAGTTACAGACGGTGAATTAATACGCAAAAAATCACCGAGAAAATGATCTCAGCCGATTTTTGGGGTTTTACCAGTTATTCCATGCAAACTATTATTATATGTAATTATAGGAACATTTGTCAAGAAAAATGCTTGATTAAAACAACGTTCTTAACGGAAGGATCAATGTAAAGGTACTTCCCTCACCCAGTTTACTTTGCAGCTCTATTCTACCACCATGTTTTTCAGCCACTTCCCTGGCAATTGAAAGACCCAGCCCCTGGCCGCGCATCGAAAAACCGTTAGCTTCTTCAACGCGATAAAAGCGATTAAATATTTTTTCCTTGTCCATGAGGCTGATACCTTTTCCGTAATCTTTTACCTGGATGTACGCAAAATCATCATCCTTGAAAGCCGAAATTTCTACAGAGGCATCATGGTTGCTAAATTTAATCGCGTTGTCGATAATGTTAAACACCGCTTCCTGAAGAAGTACCCGATCTGCCTGGATAAAATCTGACTTTAATCCAGAATAATCAGTGCGCAAAAGTAGTTTTTTCTGATTTGCCTGCAGTGCCAGAACAGAAATGACATCTTCAATCACCTTTCGAATGTCAACTGTATCCAGGCTAAGCGTTTGCCTGGCATCTAGTTGCTCAAGGCTCAAGAGTTTATGAGTAAGAATATCCATGGTATCCACATTGGCATGGATTTTTTCAAGATATTTCTGTTGTTCCGGTATCAGCTCCCCAAGGTTTTGCAGCAGTAATAAGTAACCCCGCATTAACTTAAGAGGCGACTGCAAGTCGTGGCTGATATTAGTCAGGAACTGAACTTTTTGCTGATCCGTTTCAGATATTTCGGAAGCGTTAATAATCTGGATGACCTTACCCAGTTGGTCTTTGCCAGCCATGATTGGAAAGTAGTTGGCCTGGTAGAGATTGCTTGCCAATCTGAAGCTGAGCGAAGACGCTGAATCTGAGTTTTGAAGGGCAAAATTGAGGAATTCCTCATTTTCATGAATGCCCGGCAGGAATGTAAAGAGATTACCATATTGGTCAATGAGCGCATTTGCCCTCTGATTGGCAAATACTACTTTATTGGTCGTGTTGAGCACAAAATGAGCTTGTGGCAGAGAGTCGATTGCGCTGATCAGCCAGGCTCCCTGATCCGTTACCAAGTTGAGCCGCTCCACCGTGCGCAGCAGAATTGCTGCTCTTTGGCCGACAGCTTCGTAGAAGCCCGTTTCACGGCTGTTAAAGACATGATTTTCCTGAAAGCCCACCCAGAAAAGAGCTGTTTCTTTTTGAGAGATGTCGTATGTTTTGGCAAGTAACGATTTTGGCATCTGAAAATCATCGTTAATCCCAAAATACTGCTTTGCTTTGAGGTCGGTTAACATCAGCCTTTCGTCTTTATCAAGACGGTTGATAAGAATCGCATCCATTGGCGCGAAAATTTCACTCTTTTGGCCGGTAGAATATTTTTCCTTGACGGATGTTGAATTTTGAGCGGCATTCGTACTGTAAATAAGTAAGCGAGAAGAATCCGCTCCGTAAGCCAATGTAGTTTCCAATAAACTCTGCATAGCTACGTTTCGACTTTCGCTACTATCATCATTTATTTGGATGGATAATGCTTTGTTTACCAGGTCCTGCCTGGAGGCTAATTCATCGCGCAAGTCTTTTATCCTGGAAAGTAACACTTCTTCTTGTAATGAAGTGACTTGAATTGGAGCCGGTAAATCCAAATGACCTTTGGCCAGACTTTCGATGGACCGATTGGCAAAATCAACCACTGCTTTTCTAGAACCTGTCGCCCGAATGAATTTGGATGGCAACCACGCTAATGACGAAAACAGATTCACAGCATGGATCAAAAGAATTGACAAAATAAGGGCGGGCAGGCTTGAAATCCAGCTGTTCAAGCTAAACTGGACAAGCGGAAATAGGTATCCATCCTTTTCCAGTAACTGCAAAAGGAGCTGAAAGATGAAAATTATAGGCAATAATTCCAAAAAACTAACAGTAAATCGCAGTGTTAAACCAGATCGGTTGCCACGTTCTTCCGGTTTACTAAATTTTTGAGCCAGCAAAATCAAGAATGCCCATTGCGTGATAATCGCCAAAATACTTTGACCATGCACAGCCATTTGAGTTAATCCAGCAACCAATCCGACAATCAAGGCAGGCAAAAGACCGACTAGTCCCAGGCTTAGAACCGCGGGAAGCATGCCGAGTATTGAGAAAAATACTGGATTGGACTCAAATGAACCTGGGATGGCAGGCAACTGAAGTACCAGGTACAGAAAACGAGTAAACAGGAAGGCACTTGCGAGCAGAATAACAAAAAAGATCCCATTTTGGAGTGAAAGCCTGTTGGGTTGAGCCTGCAGTTTCCGAGTGTAAAAAAGGCTGATCAAGGCGGAAACGGTCAGAACGATGGCTTGACTCCAGGTAAGCTGCATGACTAAGATCCTTCTTTAGGTCCTCTAAGCTTCAAAGTTTGTTTACGCTCACAGGTCTTATAGTAGTCGTAAATGACCTCAACTACCTCTTCAACATGGAGCGAATCCGTATCAATCACCAACGCGTCATCCGGAATTACCAGGGGAGCCGTTTTCCGATTGCTATCTAATTCATCGCGATGTCTGATCGAATCCAAAACCTGCTGGTAAGTAATCTCCCGCTTCGCGGCTTGTTCTTCTGCAAAGCGACGTTCAGCCCTGACTTCCTGGGAAGCATCCAGGTAAATTTTACACGGGGCATCTGGTAGTACCACCGATCCGATATCCCTCCCCAGCATGACTATAGAACCTTTGGCGGCGATTTTTCGTTGTTGCTCGGTCATCGCTTTACGAACTTCCGGATAGGCCGAGACCTCGGAAACCAGGTTGTTCACCTCCGGCTGGCGAATCTGCCAGGTTGCGTCTTTACCGTCAATCAGGACGTCATTCATGCGGCCATCATCCGATGAAGGCGGCAAAATATCAATATCCACTTTCCAGGCTAAGGCGCTTACACTTGTTTCATCCCTGTAATCCAGGCCAGTCTGAATGACTACATAGGTGATGGCGCGATACATAATACCTGTATCAAAGCAAACGAACTTCAGCTTCTGAGCCAATTTTTGACCGACCGTTGTTTTACCAACCGCCGCCGGGCCATCAATCGCTATCACCATTTTTGGTTTGATCTTTTTCATTTTCCTCCCGGAAAGAGGGATGTATTTACCCAGAGCGTCTTTCGGATATCCACAGTCGGCAATGTTTTGGTTGCGATCATCTGCAGCAACTCAGCAAGAGCATTTTCAGATAGGTTCAAACGCCTGGCATAAGTAATGGAAGTTCCCCTATAAGCAGACATCAAGCCGGATTCTGTCAGGCTGTCATTGACGACAAAACCTGGGAGGGGATCAGTCTTGGCTGAATCAGAATACGCTTTGAATTCCCAATAATCGCCTTTGCTAAGCACACCATCAATCGTGAAGCTATCGATATCAGGATTAATGGCATTGTTGGTTGAAAATACAGCCAATTCGGTAGAAGTAGGGCTTTCAGGGTAAAGAATTTCTGAATTGCTGAAAAGTAACTGGCTTACAGTGGCATTGTTCCAGGTTTGGGACAAAGAAAAGCCTAGTGAAAAAAGAGCGGCTACTACGAGAATGGCTGTCTGTAATGCGGGTTTGACCTCAGAAAAGCCCCAACCCAACCCGATCAGGATGTAACTGATCAAAATCAACCCCAATGCCAATAGCAATGGCAGCAGATCCATCGCGAAATTGAATTCTGATATTAGATTTCGAGCTAACTGGGTGAAGGTCAAAAGTGAAAAGATGAAGATCACCAGGAAGAAAACAAAAGATATCAAACTCACCGTGCTCACTTTAGCTGAAAGTGATTCTGATTGTGTGATCAGCAATGCAACCTGGATAATTAAAAAGGCTTGCAAAAAGATGAATGATCCCGGGAGATAGCTCTGAAGGATTAAGCTCAACAGAAACAAACCAAGGAATATGCTTAGTCCTGATTTCCAAGAGAGAGAAGTGTTTCCAGATATGGCTCTTCCAAAAGGCAAAAGCAGATAGAGGCTGTAGGTCAGAAGAAGGAAGACCGGTAAAAACCAGAGAAGAGATTGACCGCTTTGAATGGCAAACAAATCCACCAATCCGGAGCCAATTCCAGTCAAGCCAGCAGGATTTAGCAGGAAGGAAGTTGAAACAAGAACTCCGCTCAGCACTGCGCTGATAAAAAAGGATTTGCTCGGACTACAAAAGTCAAAAAGCCCTGAATGCATGGCCTTGCGTTTTGAAAAGTAGAGAAACAGACCAACCAAGCACATTAGAAAGAGAGCGATCCAGAAGTACTTTCCGGATAAGATTGCCAAGCCAAAGAGGATACCAGCTGCCACTTGTTTACGTTGATGAAGGAAAACCAATAGCCAGGCAATAGTACTGGTTGCGAGTATGGGGCCATTGAGTTGTCGGGAGTAAATAAGAAAGATGGGGTCTAGGGCCAAAAGCAATGAAACCCCTAATAACGCGCTGGCGTTTTTATTTCTTAAGAGTGCGTATGGAATCAGCGTTAGTGAGGCACCAAATAGCGCTGGAATCAGCCTGGCAAAAAGATTACTTGTGGTACTAATCCAAAACAAAGCTCCTGTCAGCCCGGTGTATAAAGCAAGCGGGGATGAGCTGCTGGTTTGGTGCTTACTGATTTCGAGGGCTTGCCAGGCCAGATCAGCATCTGCCCTGGTGAATGGTACTGTGTCAGCTACCACTAAACGCAGAAACAAGGCAAATCCAAATATCACCAAGACTATGGGGAATATGTAAGGTTTGCGTGCCAAGCTTTGGCTATCCATTACCTAATACCTGCCATTTTGTTCTCAAAGATCCTGACGGAGTCATAATCAAATGCAAGCGCGAGGTGTTCATTGAATTTCTGTTCATTAAGCTTATAGTTGCTCGCTTCAAGCGGCCCAACGTACACATAGCGAATATTATAGCGTGTGAGAATTTCAGCAGCCCGATCCCAATCAGCCGTAGAGTAGAGTACTTCCAAATCCTTGTACCGCGTGCCCATTTCAACGTCACCGCCACGCCATTGTGATTCGTGCCCAACCCAACCCAAGACAGAGGGCATGCCGCTAAATGTCGACGCGTAATTAAAAGTGGAGTACTGCCCGCCATTGTTGGCTTCAGCCAAAACACCCAGAGGGGCTTTGCGAAGCCACTTGACTGCTTCGATCTCATCGGCTTGTAGGACACTCTGCATACCGTCCAGAGATGGCAAGCTAATGCTACTGAAGCCGTTTGTCTTTTGCCAGGTCTGAACTACCGGATAGATGAGCCCGGCAAGCAAACCAAAAATGATGAAGGCCGAAACTGCAGTTGTCCGATGCCGCTTTATCAAATTAACAACCATAACCAAAACAAAAATTACTGGAATGGCTAACACCACGTAATCAAGCGGACTGCTCCCCAAGGGTCCGAGGTTTTGGTTCAAGGTGTTATAGATGACGTCATTACGGTATATCCCCATGAATAAGGCGGCCACACCAAGCAAGAAGACCGATACTAAACTGAGGTTGCTAAATAGATTAGGTCGGCCTGCATTCCTTACCAAGCGGATGGTTGCGTAAGAAGCAACCAAAGACCACAAAATCCAAGCCTGAAAGTAGAACTTGAATATGGTGTTCATTCGATTCGCGAATTGATCTCTAAGAAATATGAATTCAGGAATTAACGCAAAGAGTGCTCCCAGGAGGATCAGAAACAGCAAGAAAATTTCGGGGTGTGCTTTTGTCTCTGATTCTGCAATGACAGTTGGCTTGGCTAATATTTGCTGATTTCTGGCCAGAATTAACGCCAAAGCCAAAAAGATCATAACAGCGACGCTAAGTAATGTAAAAGGATCAGCTAATCTGGCTTGCAAGGCTAATTGCAGGGCTTCTTGGGCAGAACTTGCCCCTAAACGCATCAGCAAGGTTTGCCCTATCAAATCGATCGTGAGAACCAAGTAGCCAGCGCCCAAAGTGAATGCTAACCCGAGAACGCTAATTGCGATCGAAATCAGGCCAGCCTTGAGTACAGCCTTAAGGTCGAATTTTTTTATCAGACAATAGCTTAGATACGCAAAAATTGCCAGCAACAGTGGTCCGAACATAACCCAAAAATACTTCCCAGCGGTAAAGAAACTAAAACTCGGTAGAATGCCTCCCGCCTGGGAACTGAAACTTAGAAAAAATGGTAAATAAAGCAGGATGCTGCCAATACCCAAACCAAGGCTAAGCTGTACAAACTGCCAGATACGTCCTCGCCATCCATGTTGAAGAAAAGAAAAATACACAATACTACACGCAACAAGCACGAGATAAAATGGAAAGTCCCAGGTATTTATGAAGGACAAGCCTCCAAGCGTGATAAGTCCAATGGCAAGGTGAATCGGTTCAAGCTCCAGCGAACCAAACCAAGACCGCGCTTTTCCATGCCATCCGCCCAATAAGGCTTCGAAAGCCATTCCTATCGAAAGCAGGATGAAAGGCATATTCAGGATATGCGGATGGATATCCGCAAGTAAAAAGCTGAACGCGGGAAACTCATCGATAATCTCGATTGGTGAACCAGCAAAATTGTGGTCAATCACCGTTCGCGAAGCTGCCCACCAGGTCCAACCTCCCCCACGTAATGGATACCAGGATAAGTTTTTAGGGGCTTCAGTCAACTCCCTCAGGTTAAGTTTGGACCAAAACTCGGACGCCAAATTACCAAGCCCGTCGTTTGAATAGAACAAGCCACGGCTGTGCAAGACATCAAAGAATCCATGCCAATTTGAAATTACCAGTAGCATCACAGGTGCCAGTATAGAGGTTCGATACACCCATTCAGGTATTTCATGTTTTACAGAATTCCTTCTGGAGCAAACCAGCAGGCTGAAAACAATTCCATAAGCCCCTAAAGCAGTCATGGCATACCAATAGGCGGCAATCAGGTTGTACCCAATCTCAGATGCTGTTCCCGTAATGCGGGTTATCATGACACCCAGCAGATAGCCGAAATAGTAGTAAGAGATACTGTAGCCACTCAGCCAGGGATCCAGTGGTGGAAAGGATGGTGAGCGTCCGATGGCATTGATAAAGGCCATCTCCATAAACTTCTCAGTATTGATGATTTCAGGATTGAACGCACGCAACAAAGCCATCAGGACAAATGCAATGAGAAAGACCCCTTCTGCCCAGAATATCAAGCGCTGAAAGCTTTTGATTTCATTCCAAATAGTTTGAAAACTGTCTTTCCTGGCCAGTAAAAAGTTAACCGCCAGTAAAATGCCTAAAGCTACCAATTGGCCTGAAACATCGTTGTGCAACAATCCGAGTGTAACCAACCACCAGAATAAAAACCCCCAAAGCAAGAGCCCCAATGGTTTGGCAAAAAAGTACCCCTTGCCCGGCAGGCGGCTGAACAATATCCGGCAGAGCGGTAAAGTAACCAAGCCAATTAAGATTGAGAATATCCACCATAAAACTGCCTGGATCATGGTTTCACCTGATAAATACTGGTTTGTCCCGAACTGAACACTTTGTCCCAAAGCAAGCTATCATATTGAGCAAATTTTTCCAACCCAGTGGCTGGATAGAAGCGGGCTTCCAATTGTCCAACGACAATATAAGCCACCTTATATTCCTCTAGAAATTGCTTTATAAAGTCCAGATCAGATGTATTGTAAAACGCATTGACTGAGTCCACTCGTTCTTGAACACGATTATCCGCCAGAACCGCGTGCTGTTGACGTTGGTGATAATTCCAACCCACTACACCGGGAAGCCCAGTATAGATGGTAAAGCGGTTACCCCAGCGATATTCATAGGCCTGGCCTTCCAGAATGACCGGGGAACCTTTTACGTTTTCCTGCATCCAAAGGATGGCTTCATAATCTTCCTCCAAGTTCATCGCTTGAACTTGTTGCGGGCGTTGGGGGTCCAAATTACCTGGTTCGATATAGCTCGAAGTTTTCATAAAGGCCATCCCATCCAGTGTGTGTGGAGCATTTCTATCCATACGGTCAGTCATTTTGTCTATGCCTGCCATAATAGGGAAAAAGGCAGCCCCAGCCAATAAGAGGATGAGCGCAAGTTCAAATAACTGCTGAAATGGCGGCTTCCATTTTTTATGTGCTTTCCATACCAGCATTATGGCAGGTCCAGCGACTAAGGAAAGCAAAATCCAAGCCTGTAAATAAAGTTTGAAAACAGAATTCTGACGGCCATTATCGCCTTCAGGCCAGATAAGCTCAACAAAAATGGTAAGAAGGAAGGCCGTACCAATGATAAAGTAAGTTATTCTATTGGAATCTGATTTTTCTTCAGTAATCAAAAGAAAGAGCGCAAGCAAGCAGATGGGGAAAGCATATACAGCCACAACCACTTTCATTAATAGCAAAGCCACAAAAGTAAATCCGAGAAATACGCTGGCGATAATTATTTTGTCTTTGTGAGCTGCATACTTTTCTAAGGTAGAAATTCTTGTCTTCTTCAGCCAGATGTATAGCTGCCACATGAGAAATGCCGCGATAACAAACAGGAATACACCCCAGTGCCCTGTGAAAGATTTCAATGGAGTGCGAGCCCCTTCCCATAACGCCACCTTATTGTATCCAGGGCGGAAAAGGTCATTAAAAGGCTTGTACATTACAACGCTTAGCGCGAATAACGATATCGCCGAAATAAGGGCGGGAAGATAACGCGTGAGTTTCAGCCAACCTGGTTTGATTGGGGGCATATAGCGCAGACCAGTGTACAAAACCACTGCTATAGCAAGTAATGGATAGGTGTAAAAATCCCAGGTATTGATAGGTTTTAAGGAACCCAATACCAAGCCGCCCAAACCAAAGACCGCGACCATTTTGAAAATGCGTTGTTTTAAGTTCTCTCCAAAATTCATGCGGGTTTGCAGGAATGAGAGTGCCCAGGCTACCGCCAGAATGGCCACAGGCATAACCATCAAATGGGCATGCAGATCCGCGTACAAAAACGTGAACATGGGGAATTCAGTGATTGGTTCTCCAGGGATCATGCGGCTGGGTATCCAGTACCAATCCCCCGGGTATAGCGGCAAAGGTGTTTTTTGCAGATACTTGATAAGCCCTGAGAAAAAGAAACCAACTTTTTGAAAATATGTTGCCACTGCCAGGTCCGCGCCAGCGGCGCCCAGCTTCTCAAGAGTCTCTTTGAATAGCCGTATTGCCCCCAGGTTGCCCAGAAAAGCCAGTAATAATGCGGACCAAATGCCTGCCCAGAAAGGCTGGCCGAATAACCTGAATTGCGGCGCTTCCCTGAGCATACTCTTCAGCAGATTCCAACCAATGCTATAGGCTCCAATGAACACAAGCGCGTACCAGATGGGCAGAATGATGTTATATGCAATGGATGGCACAATCCCCAAAAGCTTCACGGGCATCGCCAGGATTACAAAGCCGTAATAGTAATAATTGATGAAATCACCAGCAAACCAAGGGTTATAGGCTGGGAAGATACTGCTTTTGAGAACAGCATTGAAGAACGAGAAATCCATCGGTTTCTCGCCACCTTTCCAGGGGTGCCACAAATCCGGGTTCTGATAGCGCACATACAGGAAAAATGCAAATGCGAGAAGAGAAAGTACTTCTATGAGAAGATATTGCTTCCACAAAAGTTTCAGGTCAGCTAGGAGAGCTTTGCGGGTCAAAAAGGCAGTGATGAGATTGATGAAGATAATAATGATCAAAACCAGCAAAATGGTGGTTTTTGTTGCCTGAATTCCGTAATTACCAGCGATGAAAACAAGGTACGCCAGCCCCAGCAGTGCCGAAATCTTTGAAAACGCGAATCCCTTATCCTTTAAACCGCCCAATGCCAGGCGAATAACAGGGAAATTCAGCCATCCGAACAGGGTGATGAAAAGGTAGAGAACAGCTGCGCCAAGGAAGGGTGTACGATTTAATGGGTTTTCCCGGTCAAAAAGTTCATTCCATGTGCCCCCCTCTGTCTGCGTTTGCAGTTCCTGGGGCGTCAATCGCAGTTGGCTTTGCGGGGTATCGGCAGATTTGAAAGTGTCGGCTTGTTTGGCGGTAATATTGACCACTTTTCCAAGATCGACTTGCGCAAAAAGGGCTTTTACCTGATCGAGATTGAAGTTCTCATTTTTACGAAAAACAAGTGTCTTTGGGTGATCATAGACAGAAAATGCCTCTTCAGCATACTGGTCATTGAACCTTAAATTGCCTAAATTGGGATAGGAGGTGCCCACATAAACAAGGTCAAAACCCAACCTGCCCAAATTGGAACCCAACTCAGCATCGTTATAACAACGCACGATGTCTGTGCCGTCTTCGCAACCCATTAGCTCCTCATAAAACATGGTTGCGAGAGGGTAGCGTTCAGGCACCCGAACAGTCGTTCCCCAAACCCGGTTGGAACTCATCAGAATGTAATCGCTAAAATTGAGATTATCGAGCATGCGATCCAGTTTGTTCTGATCTTCAGCCCAATATAACTCCAGGTTTTTACCTTGGTAGGTGCCGTAAGTATCGCCATAAGGAATGTATCCCACGCGGGAAACAGGCAGTGCATCATCCCAACTGGTCTCAAGCAGGTTCACTGGGGCGCTGATGCCAAGGGAACCCTCACCTCTGGTGAGCGCAATTTCAAGCAAAAGCTCCTGCTGGTCCTTTACCTCTAATGCGGGAGAAAAAGTAACAACATATCTGTCTCCTGCTCCGTTCTTTGTCTTGAGAAAATCACTTTCAAGCGTTCCCAAACTTACCTGCTCAGGTGTGTTGAGAACGGATAGCCTGAAATCGAGCTTTTTACTTGTTGGATTCTGTGAATAGTCCAATAGATGTGGAATTTCAAGTTCCGTGATCGCGCCAATCCCAGTCGTTGAAAACCTGATTTGTTGAGCGGCGCCAACTCTTATTTGCGCGGTAATGCGAGGAAGGCTAATGGTATGGAAACTGCCATCACTTCTTGGGAAAGAAAGCTGCGGCTCACCCTGGAAATGTGTCATCGATTGTGGGGCAACCGCTCTAATTTCAAATAGGTAAGTCTCGCCCTTCTCAAAGGGATATAGCGGTAGTTTGAATGACAGTTTACTGGGAGAGTTTTCATTCTCAGAATACAGTTGAGCTTTTACAGCAGGTCCTAATGTTTGTCTGCCACCGTTGATGAGGAAGACCTCCAGCGTGTAGAGCGAGTTTTCCTTTAAATTGGCTTCATCCGAAACATTTGGAAGAGTGAGTGAATCCAAATTCTCATTGTCCGATGACTGATAGACAAGATATAAAGGCTCAGTACCTTGCAAAATTGCGTCCGCTGGGTAGGAGACAGGCAGCTTTTTGATACCTTCGGTAGTTTCATTTGTAAGGGTCAAAGCACCAGGGAGATTCTGGTAGATCCATTCGCTGGTGCTAACCCTCGTGAAATCCCTGCTATAGATGCGCGTGAAGGCATATGCCCAGGCCACTGTACCAAGCAAGCCAAGCACGGCCAGCACCCGAACCAGCCAAAGCCAAATGGGTGACTGTCCGAATTTCAGGTCTCTCTTCTTCGAAAAAACCTGCACCAATACCCAGGATGCTGAAAGTGCCAGTAGAGGGTAAATCAGCAGGTAATAGCGCATGGAAGAGGTCCATGAAAGCGATTGCCAGAGGAAATATAGCAATGTCCAAACAATGATTGGAAAATAGAAATAGGTTCGGCGCTTGATGTTTGTATATAGTTGCCCAAGCAAACCCAACACCGCCAAAACCGCGAAGGGAATTCCCATGCCCCAAACGGCAAGATTGTAGGGGCCAAAGAAAAATGAACGGCGTGCCCATTGCAGGGCAGGAGGAGAATCAGACAAACCCTTGGACGCTGCTGAAAGCTCCTGCATATTGGAAAGCCATTTCGGATTCAGGCTGAAATTGAAGAAACTAGGTCCGGTAAATGCATAAGGTTGAAGAACCCGGAATGTAATGAAACTAATGACGCCTGCCAGAGCCATTAAACCAAAGCTGCGCCAGTATCCATCCACTTCAAGATTCTGAGATTTTGCCTTGAGATACCTTACATAGAGAATTACCGGCAAAAGCAAGGCCAGCGTTACTGCGTTGGCCTTGGAGGCTGTGGCCATGCCCAGTGCCAAACCGAAAAAGATAAACAACCAAAGCTCTCGTCCACTTACTTTACGTGTTGTAGATAGCGGCGGCAGCATCTGGATTAAGACACCTGCGTAAATAGTCAGTAAACCAAATGTATTGGTGAAGGTGTCTACCGTCATGAAGTGGGCTTGTTGAATCGGTACAACGCTTAAAGCATAGAAGGCTGCTGCTCCAAGCCCCAACCAATCGTTCCAAAGCTTTTTGCCAATAAAAAAGAGCAGAACGATTGTGGTGAGTTCAGTCAGTACGGAGAGCTGCCTGCCAAGCATTGTAATTGGGTCATAACCGGTCTGCTGCGTAAATTCGCCAATATAGCGGATAATGAATACTGGCAGCGTTCCGTAAACAAAAAAACCATAACCTTGATTATGCGGGTTCAACGTGGAAGTTTCAGTATTGAAGTAGTCCTTGAGAGAGTTTACAGGCTGAATGCTGCTCTCCACCATCGATAGAAACCGTTCATCCGGGTGCAGATGGGTGCCCATATCCCATTTCAGGTTATAGCTGCGCAATAAGAATCCAACCAAAAGGATAGAAACAAAAATCACCAGTTTTAGTGATTGTCTCAGCGCAGTTGGCTCAGGCTTTGGGCTAGGTAGTTTGGAACTATCCATAATGACGCAAGTGTTATTTTGTGGCGATAAAGAATGTTTCTGTTCCGTCTTCGCAATACGGATTCTCAACCAATTGTCGGACTTTCCTAAAAGGTATAAATGGATTTTTAGCCGATGGAAAAAGGATCCATTTGCCAAATACTTTCTTGTAAAACAAAGTCAGGATGCCAAATAAGTGGCCGCGTTCCAGCATATGTAATGCCCAAACGGGAAAGTAGTTAAACGATTCTACGTTCGTAAAGCCTGCTTCCAACAGCCTGGCTTTCCATGTTTCAGGTGTATCCAGATTGACATGCCTGGATATTTTGTTGAAAAATTTTGAGTAAGCTTTAGCCAACTTGTGTAAACCGATTTTCTGTAATACTTTCATCCCCCAAAGTTCAGTTTTGAACCGCGCATTGGGCACCGCGAAGTAGAACTTACCACCTGGAGCCAGGCAGCGATGTACATCATTCAGCACATATTGCACATTGGGTATATGTTCAAGGACTGAATTCGAAATCGCAGTTGGAAAGGAATCTTCGGGTACGGGTATCTGGTCACCCATTCCTTGGACGAGCAAGCCATAAACCTGGCGCTTGCCCGCTTCCTGTAAGGGTTCCCACCAGGGATCGATACCAAACATGGTTTTCTTTTTCAGTAAAGCCTGGGCAAAATGGCCGTCCCCCGCGCCAATATCCAAAACAGGTTCTGCCAGGTCTTGCTCTTCGTAAAATCGTTGTTCACAAGCCCGCAGCATACCCCGGAAATAGGGCATGCTAAAAAGTTGGCGTCTGCAGATTTGATTCAGTTCCTTTGAATTCAAAGTCACCATAAGCGTTATATTTTGAATAACTCCAGGTATTTTTTTGCCACAACTTCTTCACTGAATTCGTTGAGATAGTCAGTCTCGACGTGATAAGCGATTTTGCCTTTTTCAAGAACTTGAATGATCTTCTCTGCTAAATCGTGCGCGTTGGCAGCTTTAAAGAGCGCTCCTGCACCTGTTTGCGTAACTGGTACGCGAATTCCGGGGGAATCGGAAGCCACCACTGGAGTTCCCTGCGCGAAAGCTTCGATTTGCACCATGCCAAAAGCCTCGGTTCGATTAGTGCTCGAAACTACCAGCACATCACAAACCGCAAAGAAAGCCTGCAATTCTTCTTCAGACAGGAATCCCAATTTTTTCCAGTAAGCCGCCTGTGGTTTTATCAAGTTGTCGATGTAAGCCTGGTAAGCTTCCTCACCAACAACACCTTTCCACGAGCCGGCATGCAAAACCATCACGTCAGGAAACATTTTGCGGATTTCGGGTAAGGCTTGAACCAGGATTTCATATCCCTTTTCGGAGGCAACCCGCCCGGATAGCCCGATATAGCGATGATTCTGATCCAAAGCGAACTTCTCACGTAATTGCACAATCGCTTCTTCTTTTACTGGTCGGGGGTTCACCGGCGGCCAGACCACTTTTACCTTATCCAGTATGCCTTCAAGTGCAGGGGAGCTATTGGCATAATCCTGGGCTAGTGCGGCAATTGCGTCTGCTTTTTTGAGGGCTAGACTATGCAGCCAACGGGTCCCAAGGTAAGGCAGCTGGGAGATAAAATGGCCTTCCTTTTCAAGATCACATTGGTAAGTGACAATAAGACGTTTGCCTTGTACCTTAGCCATGGCAGCCAACTGGGCAGATTCAAACTGAGGCAAATGCAAATTCACCACATCCGCCCATTTAATCCAGGGTTTTGCTACTTTGCCCAATCCCA
>CAYVRH010000001.1:32211-37620 GCA_964452955.1 uncultured Anaerolineaceae bacterium
TCAAAACACCCTTGGAAAGGCGGAAATCTACCGGAACCCTCACCACATGCATGCCAAAGATTTTTTGCTCCAAAAGCAGTTGCTTCTGATATTGAGAAGTGAGCACAGTTACCTGGTGGCCCAAACCTACCAACCCGCGCCCTAAACGTAAAGCATATTGAGAAAGCCCAGAATTGTAGGGCTCAAAATAAGTTAATGCGATTAGAACTTTCATTCTGTTGCCGCCTCCAGGGTTTTACCGCGGTTAGCCTTTTTAAAGAGGGACTGCAGATTTTCTCCGAGAAGCGACATGCCTATCAGGCCAAAGAGACTGGTAAGAACGAATGTTGTGGCATGTAAAACAAGCGCCAACGCCAGGGCAATGGATTGAGGTTCGCCAATCAAGCGGTAGGCCGAAACCACGCCTGCTTCAAATACTCCCAGTCCCGCTGGTGCGGAAGGTAAAGCATTCACAAAAGCCCCAGCGCTGGTAACAAACAAAGTCCACCAGAACTTGCCATGCGCCAGAAGTGGTTGTTGAATCAGCCAGAGTTGCACCATAGCCATCATCCAGCTCAGAAAAAGCAAAACAAATGCCAAAATGGCTTGCCTGGGTTTAAGGAAGAGTTTGAAACCTTCCAGGAAACCGACCAGACGATTAGCCAATTTCTCCCGCCGGATAGGATTCAGAAACTTACGGGCGATAATCCAGGCCTTTACCTTTTCCTGGTTCTTGGCCCCAATAGCGCCGACTACCAGGATGAGAGTGGTAAAAAATAGCATAACGTAAGCCAAGATCTTCAAAGAATTTTGAGAAACGACCAGCGGCAGGGTAACCAGGAAAAGCAGCGAGGCGATAAAGATATCCAGTGTACGCTCGGTGATAATGGAAGCAAATACTTGCAGAAAGCCGGCTTTGTTCTTGCCATTGCCTGTTAGCAGTGCTGCCCGGCCAAATTCACCCAAACGGAAGGGAAGGATATTATTCAAGAGATAGCCGGCATTCATGGCAAAAAATGAAGTCTTATAATCAAAATTTTTTCCAAGGATGCGGTTCCAAGCTAATGCCCTTAGGAACATTCCAGCGATATTGAAAAGTGCCGAAAGCAATAAAGGTAAAACAGGTATGGACTGCAGAGCGTCAACGAGATCCCGCGGGTTTATCTGCCGGGCAATTAAGTAGATAGCTAAGGCGCTGACCCCGATAGGGACCAACCATTTAAGAATCAAGCCAGCTAAGGACGATTTGGATGAAGCCTGCATTTATTTATCCAGACGCAATATGGCCATGAAAGCTTCCTGAGGTAGCTCAACACTGCCAACCATCTTCATGCGCTTCTTGCCTTTTTTTTGTTTTTCCAAAAGTTTCTTTTTTCGGGTGATGTCACCGCCGTAACACTTGGCCAAAACGTCCTTACGCATAGCTTTGACATTTGCCCGCGAGATAATGCGGCCTTGCGATGCTGCCTGAACCGGGATCACAAAAAGTTGTGAAGGGATAATCTCTTTAAGCTTTGATACCAGTGCCTGGCCTTTATGGTAGGCGTCATCTTTGTGAACAATGGCCGTCAGGGCATCCACTGGCTCTTCATTTACCAGTATTTCAAGCTTCACCAAATTTCCCGGGCGGTACTCGAGGAATTGATAATCCATCGATGCATAGCCTCGACTGCCGGATTTCAAGTCATCGAAAAAGTCAATGATGATTTCTGAGAGCGGGATCTCGTAATTGAGTTGTACACGGTTGGCAGCAGGATATTCCTGGCTGACAAAGATACCGCGCCGCTTCTTGACCAATTCCATGATGACACCGTAATAGTCTGTCGGTGCAAAGATCTCCAGTGCCATCCAGGGTTCTTCAATCTCCGTTATCATGCTTTCATCCGGTAGATCAGCTGGGGAAGCTACGATGAGGATGGAGCCATCCTGTTTCTTAACCTGGTAGGCAACCGATGGTGCCGTGAAAAGAACATCCAGGTTGTATTCGCGCTCCAGTCGTTCCTGGATGATATCCATATGGAACAAACCCAGGAAACCGCAACGGAAACCGAAATTTAGCGCTTCGGATGATTCAGGCTCAAATACCAGCGATGCATCGTTCAGTTGCAACTTTTCGAGCGCGTCTTTCAGGTTAGGGTAGTCTTCACCTTCAGTTGGGAAAACGCCTGCAAAAACCATGGGTTTGACTTTTATGTAGCCCGGCAAAGCTTCCGAGGCCGGTTTTGCGGCGTTTGTTACCGTATCCCCCACCCGTGATTCGGAAACAGTCTTAAGACCGGTGGCAATGTAACCAACATCGCCAGCTTCCAACTTGTCAACCGGGATCATGGTTGGGGAAAAAATGCCAACTTCCACCGGTACAACTTTAACTCCATTGGCCATCATCATGATTTTATCTGTGGCATTCAGTGCGCCATCAAAGATACGCACGTAAGAAATTACGCCTTTATATGAATCGTAGTGAGAGTCAAAGATTAATGCTCGTAAAGGAGCATCGATATCGCGTTTGGGTGCAGGAACGCGTTGAGCAATCGCTTCGAGTACTGCTTCCACATTTAAGCCAGATTTTGCGCTTATTGGAATAATTTCATCTTCATGAACGCCCAGTAAATTAACCAGGTCCCTGGTAACCTCTGCCACCTGGGCAGATTGCAGGTCAATTTTATTGATCACCGGGATGACAACCAGGTTCGCGTCGAGAGCAAGGTAGAGATTGGCAAGCGTCTGGGCTTCGATTCCTTGCGTGGCGTCAACCACTAGAATGGCACCCTCGCAGGCATATAGGGCGCGGCTTACTTCATAGCTAAAGTCCACATGCCCAGGGGTATCAATCAAATTGAATTCGTAACTCTGACCGTCTTTAGCCTCGTAAACCATGCGCACAGCGGAGGCTTTAATGGTTACGCCGCGCTCACGTTCGAGGTCCATGGAATCCAAAACCTGTTCGGTTGTATCCCGGTCGGAAATCGTATTCGTAAGATGCAGCATGCGATCAGCCAGGGTAGATTTACCATGGTCAACGTGCGCAATAATGCAAAAATTTCGTATCCTGTCCATAACCTTTTTAGTATAAACGATTTTAGTGCCAAGCCCGCGTAACGAGAAGGAGTCAGGTAGATTTACATCGCGATTTTCTAAGATATTAAATGATAAAATTTACTCATTATGAAAGCCATCATTGAAAGTTTGCGGCCTCGTCAGTGGATCAAAAATGGGTTCATTTTTGCTGGTTTGATTTTTGATGGCCAGCTCAACCAATTGCAGCCTTTTCTCAGAGTTATGGCAGCCACCATTGTGTTCTGCCTGGTTTCAGGGGTTACCTACACGATTAACGACTTGCTGGATTTAAAATCAGATCAGCTGCACCCCACCAAGAAGAACCGCCCAATTGCTTCCGGCCGTCTTAGCAAGCAATCTGCTATCATCCTCATCATCGTGCTGGGTTTGGCTGCGATCACAGGCGCTTATTTGCTTTCACCCTACTTTGCCCTTCTTTGTGTAGTGTATACACTATTGATGTTGGCTTATTCCAAGTGGTTAAAAAAGGTAATCATTATAGACGTCATGATTATCGCCATCGGTTTTGTGCTGAGGGTAATTGCCGGCTTGCTGGTAATCCGGGTGCGCTACTTCTCGCCTTGGTTGCTGGTCCTCACCACCTTGTTGGCTTTGTACCTTGGTTTTGGTAAGCGCCTGTCAGAGTTAAACCTACTTGAAAATAACGCAGGGGCTCACCGTAAGGTGCTTAATGGCTATACTGTAAGCCTATTAAACCAATATTTGGTTGTGATTCTAAGCGGCATCCTGATTACCTACAGTATGTACACCTTCAATGCCCACCCAGACTTGAGTAACCATTGGATGATGCTGACCATCCCATTGGTGCTTTACGGCATCTTCAGGTACATGCATCTGATCCAATCCGGCACTAAGGCTGCTGCCCCGGAAGACGTGCTGCTCGGAGACCGCCCCCTGCAGGCAGCCATCCTGCTTTGGGGTCTTTTGGTTGTGGCTTTGATCTATTTCATAAGGTAAGCATGCCGATTATCCCAGCCAGTGCCTGCGCGAAAACAATCCTTTTTGGTGAACACGCCGTAGTCTACAACGAGCCAGCCATTGCTTTGCCGGTGTCAAATTTGCGAGTTAAAGCCACCATTGAACCTGGCATTGGCCTTATACCTGGCACTGTTTTGATTAATATTCCTGGACTGGGTTTGGATACTGACTTGAAATCGTTATCAGATACCCATCCTGTTGCAATTTCCATTCAGGCAACACTTGACAGCCTCAGCATCCACGAACAACCGAGTTTTCGCCTGCGGTTGACCAACAATTTTCCCCTGGGTGCCGGCCTTGGTGGCAGCGCGGCTATCGCCGTCGCCATCGCACGCGGGTTATCAACTTTCCTTGGGCATCCGCTCTCACAAACTGAGGTAAACGCGGTAGCCTATGAAAGCGAACGCTCAGCGCATGGCACTCCCTCCGGTATCGATAATACAGTCGCCTCGCTCGAAAAGCCCCTCTACTTCCTCAGAGGTCAAAAAACTGAAATACTGAAGCCTGGCGAACAGTTTTCCTTCCTGATCGCGGATACAGGCGTATCCAAGCAGACCCAGTATGTAGTTGGCGACCTTGCCCGAAAGCGTGCAGCCGACGCAGCAGTGCTAGAAATAATGAGAGCCATTGGAAATATTAGCAGAGAAGGCCGTAAAGCTTTTACCAAGGGAAATGCATCCAGACTTGGATGCTTGATGGACGAAAACCAAGCCCTCCTCGAGCAGCTTGGAGTCTCATCGCCGCAACTGCAGAACCTCATTGAAGTTGCGCGTTCAGCCGGCGCACAGGGAGCCAAACTGACTGGTGGCGGTCGGGGCGGTTGCATTCTCACCCTCATCGAAACTGGAAAGCGCGAAAGCATTGAAAAGGCTTTGCAAGAAGCCGGCGCAAAAGGGCTTTTCTTTTTTGAGATTGGACCGGATCGTGCTTGAGAACTCGCTGACTTTTCTAAAATTAGGCGGTTCGCTGATAACAAATAAGGGTCAGGCCGAGACTCTGCGTCCTGAGGTTATTGAGGCTTGCCTCCGCCAGGTCAGACGCTGGCTGCAAGAGAACCCAAACGCAAGGCTCGTGCTTGGCCATGGGTCAGGGTCGTTCGGGCATCACGCTGCCAGGAAATACCATACCCGCGAAGGCGTCCAAAGCAGCCAGGATTGGTTTGGTTATGCGGCCGTATGGCAATCAGCCCGAAAATTGAATGACTTTTTTATCGATGCCTGCATTAAGGCAGGAGTTGCAGTAGTGGATTTTCCCATTTCGGCAGCAGCGGTAACAAACACTCGAAAAATAGATACCTGGAACCTTGATGCACTTACCCATACGCTCGCACAGGCAATCGTACCGGTGGTACATGGTGACGTCTGCATCGACCGG
>CAYVRH010000001.1:37667-40628 GCA_964452955.1 uncultured Anaerolineaceae bacterium
AGAAAACAGGCAGCTAATCCCTCACATTCCGTCAAATGCAAGCCTGACCACTTACGTTCAGGGTTCAAAAGCCCAGGACGTCACTGGCGGTATGGTGTCAAAGGTGGTACTCGCCCAGACGATGGTACAAAATCTTCCAGGCCTTGAAGTCAGAATTTTCTCCGGCCTTGAACCAAATAGCATTTACAGGGCACTCACCGGTGAAGCCCTGGGCACTTGTATTTCTTGAGCAACTCCATTCCAGAATGCCTTATAATCTGAGACTATGATTTACACCCGCCAGCAGTTAGAAGAGTTTGAAACGCAGCAACTTGCCCCTTACGCGATCAAAAGCAAGGATTCCAAAGGCCGCAGTTTTCCAGAAGAAGAAGCTGATTTCCGCACCCGTTTCCAGCGGGACCGTGAGCGCATCTTGCATACCACCGCATTCAGGCGGCTGGAATACAAGACCCAGGTTTTCATTAACAATGAGGGCGATTATTACCGTACCCGCCTGACCCATTCCCTGGAAGTAGCCCAATTAGGGCGCTCACTTGCCCGCAGCCTGGGTGCCAATGAAGACCTGGTTGAAACCATCTGTCTGGCACATGATCTTGGGCATCCGCCCTTTGGGCACTCTGGCGAAACCGCGCTTTCCAAGCTCATGCTTGACCACGGCGGATTTAATCACAATGCACATTCCCTGCGCATTGTCACAGAACTTGAACGCCGTTACCCTGATTTCCCTGGCTTGAACTTGAGTTATGAAGTGCTCGAGGGCATGGTCAAGCACGAAACTGACTATGACATCTCTGATGCTAAAGACTACGACCCTGACCTGAGAGGTTCTCTGGAAGCTCAGATTGCGAACGTAGCGGATGAACTGGCATATACCTCCCATGACCTGGATGATGGTTTGCGCTCAGGCATGATTACTCCTTCACAGCTGGATGGTATTGCCATTTGGGAAATTATCAATGAGAGCCTGGGGCGAAGAAAGTCTGAAACCTTAGATGAGCTCACCCGCCATCAAATCATCCGGCGCCTGATCGGCTTTGAAACCACTGACCTGATCCAATCAATTGACCGCTATTTGCGCAAAAGCAACGTCAAATCTGCCCTGGATCTGCAAAAGCTGCCTTACAACGTGGTCGGTTTCAGTGAGGACATGTTCCGCCGCAACCGCGAGCTCAAGGACTTTTTGTTCAACAATCTTTACCGGCACTACCGGGTTGTACGTATGGCCAGCAAAGCTGAGAAGATCGTTACCGAGCTATTTACGATCTATCAACAAATTCCAGCAACCCTGCCAAACCATATCCAATCCAGCATCCGAGAAAGAGGTTTGGAACGTGCCATCTGCGACTATATTGCCGGTATGACCGATCGCTTTGCCATTGACGAATACAACCGTCTTTTCTCCCCCGACGTATTACCCTAGGAGTCCCATGCCAGATATTATTTACCTGACCCCGGCCGGGAAGGCCAAGCTCGAAGCTGAATTGGAAGAACTAAAAGGCCCACGCCGGCTTGAACTTTCCAGAAGGCTAAAATTCGCCATTGAACAGGGCGATCTCTCCGAAAACGCGGATTACATCACCGCTAAAGAGGAACAGGCCTTTTTGGAAGGCCGCATCCAAGAGCTTGAATCCGTGCTCTCTGATTCAGTGGTTGTCGAAAATGAGGAATCAGGCGGAAAAGTACAGATTGGCAGCCATGTTACCGTCCAGGAAGAAGGCTTCCCTGAGGAAACATACGTGATCGTGGGTGCCAAAGAAGCCAAACCTCGTGAAAAGAAAATTTCCTATGAGTCACCAATAGCCTCCGCTTTGATGGGCTACCGCAAAGGTAAAACGGTGGAAGTTCAGTTGCCAACTGGTCATAAGATGAGATTAAAAATTCTTAAGGTGGAATAAGCACTCAATTTTTGCAATTGGTTCCATAACAAAAAACCCCCGTGAAGGGGTTTTTTGTTATTTTTATGTTGTCAGATTAATTCTTTTCGTAAACAGCCAGCTCCAGAGTAAGGCGTTGGAAGTAGCTTTGCGGGGTTTGCAGCAATTCGCCATAACTGAGGTCAACCACATGCCCCTCTAGTACAAGCGAAGCCGTTTCCATTGTGAAGCGTTTTTCCGCTTCTGCGAGTACTGAGTCGCCTTTCTTTTCCAAGTTCTCGCGCATGAAGAGGTCATCAAAGGCATGCTGGCACATCAAGACGCTGGTAACCGTCTGGACGTCATTTTTGTCAAAAAGCCAGATTTCGAAAGCCGAGATTTTTTTAGGCTCACTTGTGCCAACAATATCAGAGAAACTCACACCGCACTCGCCCAAAAAAGCACCGTTAGGGGCATCAAAGATGAAGGATTCATCGTAAAGATCATCCCCGTACATATATGTGGTCAGAAATTGGGCAATTGGCTTGCCTGCTGGAACCGCCACAGGTTTTACCTCAGTCTGCAGACCGCCTCGAACCTCCTGGGCAACTTTAGTCGCTGTCTGCGAGGTTTGGTTAAGGATTGCTGGTACTTCGATATGTCTCTGTTGGGTGGTATTTTGATTGGATGACACGGGTTTGGTCGGTGTTATTGTAGGTTTTGGACCTTGAGGCATACTTGAAGGAGATGCTTTTGAGACCATGCTCATTTGAGGGTTAGTGTTGGCTTCGCGGCCGCGGAAGAAAAACCAGTACACAGCCGCTGCTCCCGCTACCAAAAGCACCAATAACACCAAGCCTAAGGTGCCTGTGCTCTCTTTTGATAACGGTAGAGGACTGCTGTTGTTAACTGGGTTTACTGCTGACTGAGGATTCGTGCCCGCAGCTGGTGCGGAAACGGCTGTCGCAAAGCGCGCGATTTGCTCCGAATTGAGCAAGCCCGGGTTTCCGCGTACAGCATCCAGCACTGATGCTGCCTTTGCGCCAAAGTCCTGGTAGACCTGTACGGCTTTATCCTTATCGTTGGTCAGTGTATATGCCAGGATGGC
>CAYVRH010000002.1:0-31227 GCA_964452955.1 uncultured Anaerolineaceae bacterium
CAAATTGCAGCCCAGGCTACTTTGGCAGAAGCTGAATGTAATAAACCTGCCCCGACGGCTGTTGAAACGCCGACAACGCAACCAACCGGTTCAGCCGAACCACCGGTTGCTACGGCTGAACCGCCAGTCCCTACGGCTGAACCACCCGTCCCTACAGCTGAGCCAACTGTTGAGGCTCCATAATCAATAAAAAAACCCGGTTGCACTTCAGCACCCGGGTTTTTCTTTGCTTTATTTTTATCTGATTTGTTCGGCGTAAAGGTCCGGACCGGTCACCCCGGTAATCTTCACCCTGGTGAAAGGTTCGCCCGTATCCTGGCCATTGGCAATCACCAAACCATCCACCTCCGGGGCATCCCGCCAGATTCGGCCAACAAGTACGTTCTGGTCTGGGTCAGCGCCTTCTATCAGCATCTCAAATTCATGGCCCACAAGTTGGCTCTGCTTTTTTAACGATAGCTTGCTTTGTAATTCCATTATCTCAAGGCGGCGGGCCTCTTTTACCTCCTGCGGGATGGGATCAGCCAGAGACTCAGCAGGTGTGTTTTCTTCCGGGCTGTAAGTGAAAACTCCCAGGTGATCAAACTGCATCTCTTCAACAAAATCCCTGAGCAAGCTGAAATCCTCCTCGGTTTCTGTTGGGAAACCCACAATCAGGGTGGTTCTTACGACCAGGTCCGGGATTTGCCTGCGCATATTGCCAATGGCATTGCGCACCCAGTTGATATCAGAAGGCCTGAGCATGGATTTGAGGACCCGTGGGCTGGCGTGCTGCAGAGGTAAGTCAAGATAATGCAGTAGATTCTCGTGCTCCAGCATTTGCTGGGTGAGCTTTTGGGATTCAAAGCCAGGAAAGGCGTAGAGGATGCGCACCCAGGGAACTTCTGGTAACGCGGGTAAGAGTTCGTCCAGCAGATTCGTAAAGCTGGGTTTGCCGTAAAGATCCAGCCCGTAATCAGTGGGATCCTGGGCGATCAAATTGATCTCCTGAACCCCTTGCTCTTGTAGCAGCAAAGCATCCGCCAGCACTTGCTCGCGAGGGCGGCTGACCAGGGGACCCTTGATGAAAGGGATGGCACAATAAGCGCACGTCCGCCGGCAACCATCGGCTATTTTGAGGTAAGCACTGGCACCCTGGATGGCGATGGAATTCAAATCAGACTGGTTGACAATGCGTTGGTATTCAGGGAAGTAAACCTGTGGTTCCTTGGTTTCTTTTTCCAATGCGCCCAGAAGAGTCGTCAGGTCGCTCAAATTGCGGGTGCCAACCAAGCCGTCGATACCCTCCACTTCACTCAGCAAGGCGTCTTTATAACGTTCAGAGAGACAGCCGGTCACAATCAATTTTTGCCCGGTTCTCTTTTGTTTTGCGGCTGCGCGAATGGTTTCGAACGATTCTTCACGGGCGTCATGGATGAAACCGCAGGTATTTACGAGGATATATTTGGCTTTGGTAATTTTTTCAGTAGCAAAAAGATTGCGTTTGGCCAAAAGCTGGGCGTAACTCTGGGAATCAACCAAGTTTTTGGCACAGCCAAGGCTGATAATGTGGAAAGTGTTTTCGGGTATCTTTTTCATGGGTTTATGGTTTGGGTTGGTAGAATCTCAGTGGGGAGGGCAGGCTGGTTACCGTCTTCCCCGGTGGATTGTGTCTGGAGAGGCTGATTGGTCAGGTCGGTCATGCCATTGGCAGTAAAACTAACTCGGGCAAGGGTACCGATAGGGCCGAAGCCCTGAATTTCCTGGTTGTTCAAAATGGCCGTAAAGCCAGCCGCGTTCCCGGTTTCGAGCAGAACGCCATCTTTGGCTGTGTACTGAACTGCTTTTCCGGCTGGCAGGCGGCCTGCGAAGACCTGTTCTCCATCCACGAAAATGCGCACATATTCCTGCGAATTGGGAATAAGCACAAGTTGCACTGGATCATCTGAGACAATTGGAACGTAGAGTGGCGTTGCCGTTGGCATTATTTCTGGGCTTTCCTGGGTGGTCATCGCAAGAGGTGTGCTTTCGGCGGGCGATATGTTGGTAGCTTGGGGGCTATTGGCTAAGACCTGAGCCAGATCAGGTAGCGGCGTCTGAATAGGCTCAGCTGCCCGGGTCGAGGCCATGCGCGCCATGCCCCAGATGAGAAAGCCCAACATACCCAGAATCAGGAAACTTCCAAAGAACAAGTCAAGTGTAAAGAACTTTTTAATTGCGACCGAGATTGGTGAGAGTACCTTGGCTTCGGGTTGGCTTTTTCTTGGCAATTTGGTGCTTTCGAGCCTATGCAATTGCAGGGCCTCAGCAAACCGCACCAAAACGGCATCCTGATCCAGGTTCAAGAACTGCGCGTAATTCTGTAAATACCCCTTTGCCTGCATGCTATTGCTGAAATAAGCCAGATCGCCCCGCTCCAGCGCCTGGAGCTGGTCCCGGGGAATGCGCACCTGGTCTGTAATAATGTCCCACGAGATATTAAGGTAACGGCGGCGCTCGGTAAGCTCTTGCCCAATTTCATTCAGAATTGCCTGTGAACGCGAGCCTTCGCCAAGTTGAACGGGTTGATCTTCGCCAGGTTTCGTTTTACCGAAAAGTAGCGAACCCAAGCGCGGTTTTACAGGTTCGGGTGATTTTGCTTCTGGAACCGGTTTTGGGTTTTTTAAGGAGGGCTGAGCGGGTACTTCTTCTACTGGCTTGTTGGTTTCTGGGTTTTGGGCAAGGATGGACACCAGGTCTTGCTGGATCTCACTCGGCGAATCCTCCTGCGGTTTTTGATTTTGAGAATGCGCATCAAGGTTGGCGTAATGTTCAATTTCTTCAGGAGTTGGCTTGATGAGGTCCGCGTAGAGCCGGATGAAGCCTTTCTTTTGAGCCGTCGAGGCAATGGAATCGAATTCTTCATCCTCAAGATCGCGCAACAGCTCAAGGCGGATGCGTGTGGCACTGGCCACTTGCTCAAGTGGTATGTGGCGGGCTTCACGGATTTTCTTAAGAATGGTACCGGTCAATTCGGACATGTGCCTAATTTTAGCTTAATAACAAGATGAAGGCTCTGAAGGCTATATAGTTTATTGAATTGGGTGATCCTGAGTATCCCTTGCAAGAAAAGAGCGCCCGAAGGCGCTCTTGACATAGATCATAATCGGACTTATCCGAAGGATTAGGCTTCTTCAGCAGGGGCAACTTCAGATTCAGGTGTCGCCACTTCCACTTTTTTGGTTTCAACGACAACAGGTTCAATTTTGATGGTTCTGATAGCTTCGGCTCTGGCAACTTCGCCTTCGCGACGCACTTTGACAGTGATTTCGGGAATGAGATCGATGGTCAGATGGACTGGAATCTTGTACTCGCCAACGAGACGAATGGGTTCCATAACGATCTGACGGCGGTCAAGATCGACGCCTTTGAGCTCTTTGACTTTGTCAACAATCATTTGGCTTGTGACTGAGCCGTAAAGCTTTCCGGTTTCGCCAGCTTTCACGGAGAAATCAAGTAAGAGTTCAGCAAGAATATCGGCCACGCCTTTGAGTTCGTTGTTCAGGACAACGCGCTGCACGGTGGCTTTTTTGCTGATGGATTCAGCAAGTTTCATAGAACCTGCGGTGGCGGGGAGGGCGAGGCCTTGGGGGATCAGGTAGTTTCTTCCGAAACCATCGGCGACTTTTTTGATATCGCCAGCACGGCCAAGCTTGTAGACATCTTTCAATAATAAAACTTTCATGACAAGCCCTTTCTAAAGCTGTTGTTGTGTTTTGCTCAAAATGAAGGGTACAACACCCGAGCCCGTCAAGTTTACCACAAATAAATCGGAAAATTGCGAGCAAAATTCCCCGCTTTCACCAGTCTTTTTGTTTGCCTAAGCTCTCGCTGAAAGCCCTTCGGGTATACTATAGGCACTCATCAACACTTCAAGAAAAGGATTGGTATGACTGAAAACGATTCCTTTAACAAATGGCAGGATAAGTGTTACAAGCCAACAACACAGAAATATCCAGAACGCAAAGCTGATTTCAAGACTTCATCGGATATTCCTGTTCCTCCCATCGTTCCACCCGAAAAAGTTCACCCCGATCGCCTGACCGAACTGGGTTACCCGGGTGATTATCCATTCGTGCGCGGGGTTCAACCCACCATGTATCGCGGCAGATTATGGACAATGCGTCAATATGCCGGTTTTTCGACGGCAGAGGAATCTAATAAGCGCTACCGCTTTTTATTGGACCAGGGCCAGACCGGCCTTTCAGTCGCTTTTGACCTGCCCACCCAGATCGGCTACGATGCTGACGACCCGATCGCCCTCGGAGAAGTAGGCAAGGTGGGGGTTTCCATTTCTTCCATCGAAGATATGGAAACACTCTTCAAAGACATCCCGCTGGATAAAGTGTCCACCAGCATGACCATTAATGCCCCGGCTGCTGTGTTGCTGGCCATGTACATTGCCATTGCCAAGAAGCAGGGCGTGGATTCTAAAAAGCTGCGCGGCACCATCCAAAATGATATTCTGAAAGAGTACATAGCCCGCGGCACCTATATTTATCCACCGACGCCCAGTATGCGCCTGATCACAGATATTTTCCAATTCTGCCGCACCGACGTTCCGAACTGGAATACCATCAGCATCTCTGGGTATCACATCCGCGAAGCTGGCTCGACGGCTGTTCAGGAAGTAGCCTTTACGCTGGCCAATGCCATTGCTTATATCGAAGCGGCTGAAAAAGTTGGCCTGGATGTGGATGAATTCGCCACCCAGCTATCATTCTTCTTCAATTCGCACAACAATTTCCTTGAGGAAGTGGCTAAGTTCCGGGCAGCCAGAAGGCTGTATGCCAAACTGATGAAGGAACGCTTTGAGGCTAAAGACCCCAATTCTATGAAGTTGCGCTTCCATACCCAGACTGCTGGTTCCACGCTCACCGCGCAACAGCCCGAAAACAATGTCATCCGGGTCACTTTGCAGGCGCTGGCGGCGGTGTTGGGCGGGACACAATCCCTGCATACCAACAGTATGGACGAAGCTCTGTGGCTGCCAACTACCAAAAGTGTTCAGGTAGCCCTGCGCACCCAACAGGTGATCGGTTATGAAAGCGGTGTGGCTGACAGTGTTGACCCGTTGGCTGGCTCGTACTTGATCGAATACCTGACGGATGAAATCGAAAAAGACGCCATGGAGTACATCAAGTACATTGACCATATGGGTGGTGCTTTGAAGGCAATTGAGACCGGTTACATCCAGAACGAAATCATGAATGCTTCCTACGAAGCTCAACAACGCATGGAATCCGGCGAGGATGTCATTGTTGGTGTCAACAAATTCCAGGTCAAGGAAGAAATTGTGCTGGAGCCGCAAAAGATTGACCCGACCATTGAACAGGGTCAGCGTGAAAAACTTGCCAAATTGCGCGCCAGCCGTGATAACGAAAAGGTAGCCAATCTACTCAAAAGACTTGAAGATGCCGCAAAGGGTAGCGAAAACCTGATGCCGATCATCATTGAATGTGTTGAAAACAAGATTACCCTGGGTGAAACCTGCAATACTTTACGCGCTGTCTGGGGTGAGTACCGTGCGCCTAATTTCCTGTAGATGGAGAGAATTATGCCTGAAATCAAGAAAATTAATCATGTAGCCATCGTTGTCAGAGACATTGAAGAATCCCTCAAATTTTGGGAAACTGCTTTCGGTCTTAAACTGCAACATGTGGAAGAGGTTCCATCCCAAAAGGCAAAAGTGGCCTTTTTACCCGTAGGCGATAGTGAAGTGGAATTAGTCCAGCCAACCGATCCCGAATCTGGCATGGGGAAATTTCTGGAGACCAAGGGTGAGGGCTTACATCACCTTTGTTTTGAGGTACAGGATATCGATGCCACGCTGGCCGCTTTGAAGGAAGCTGGTGTGAGATTGATCAATGAAACTGCATTGGAACTACCAGGCCGCAAGATGGCTTTTGTGCACCCCAAGACAGCCAGTGGGGTTCTGGTTGAGCTTTATCAGCTGACCAAGTAAAACTGAGACTTGATTTGGGAGAGGCAGGCCATAACGCCTGCTTTTCTTTTAAGCCCTGTACAACCCAGGACTTCGGTCTCCAAAATGGAAAATTTCTGCATTTTTTAAGTTTTTATAGGAAAAAATCGACCTGGCGGCCCAAGAACGGTAAAATAGTAAAAAAATCCTTTCCACTCACCCAAAACAGGAAATGGAGACTTTATGATCATTAGAAATGCAAAAATTGTTACCTGGGGAAGCAACAACCAGATTCTTGAAGGGCAGGATTTGCTCATCAAAGATGGTCTGATCGAAAGGATCATTCCTGAGGGAACGCAGGATGCGCTTGATGAAGAAACCGTGGATGCCCGGGGGCAATTGCTGATGCCAGGCAATATCTGCGCCCATACGCATTACTACGGCGCATTTTCTCGCGGATGGGCTTACCCAGGGGAGGCAGCCAGTAATTTTGTCGAAATCCTGGAACGTTTGTGGTGGCGGTTGGATAAGGCGCTAAGCCCTGAAGCGGTCAGATACTCGGCACTGGTATGCCTGGTGGATGCCATCAAGTATGGCACGACAACTTTGTTTGATCATCATGCCTCACCCAGCTGCATTGCAGGTTCCCTGGATACCGAACACGACGCCATGGTTCAGGCCGGCTTGCGTGGTTCCTTGTGCTATGAAGTAACTGATCGGGATGGTTTGGAGAAAGCCCAGGCTGGTATCGCGGAGAACGCGCGTTTTATCGAGCGTGTTGCAAAAGGCAAGGTAGACCCGAAAATTAAAGCCCATTTCGGCTTGCACGCTTCACTCACACTTTCGAATGAAACCCTGGAAGCCTGCCTGAAGGCCAATCCTTATCAGGCAGGTTTTCATGTTCACGCCGCCGAGGGCATTGCCGATGAGGTGGATTCATTGCGCAAGTATGGCAAGCGTGTAATCAAGCGCTTTGGCGACTTCGGTATGCTCGGTGAGAAAACAATCCTGGCACATGGCGTACATTGCGACCCCGAAGAACTGGACCTTTTGGCTCAAAGCGGAAGCTGGCTAAGCCACCAACCCCGCTCGAATATGAACAATGCCGTGGGCGTGGCTCCAATTTTGGACATGCTAGCGAGGAGTATCAAAGTTTGCTTGGGTAATGATGGCTTCTCAAACGCCATGTGGTCTGAGATGCAAGCCACTTACTTCATCCATAAAGACCATCAGGCTGACCCACGAGCGATGGGGGG
Source organism: uncultured Anaerolineaceae bacterium (assembly GCA_964452955.1). Lineage (GTDB taxonomy): Bacteria > Chloroflexota > Anaerolineae > Anaerolineales > Anaerolineaceae > Mesolinea. The sequence goes on from CAYVRH010000002.1 coordinate 7,198, forward strand.
CTACGATGTGATGAAAATGGCCATCGAGAATAATGGTCAATTGGCTACGCAGACATTTGACGGTTTGCCAATCGGGGTCATTGAACCTGGCGCGGCTGCGGATCTGATCCTCGTCGATTATCAACCTATTACACCGCTCACGGCGGGCAACCTGCCCTGGCATATGCTTTTTGGTTTTAGGGACGGCATGGTCACGGGCACAATGGTAGCTGGCAAGTGGTTGATGAAGGATCGGGAACTGCTGACTTTGGATGAGGTTGAAATCGCCGCTAAGGCCAAAGAAATTGCTTTAGATACCTGGAACAAAATTCAATAGGAGACAATATGGCAAAGACAATCGCGATCATTGGTGGTACGGGCAAAGAAGGCAAAGGATTGGCCTTCCGTTGGTCAAAAGCTGGACATAAAGTGATTATCGGCTCGCGCAGCTTGGAAAAAGCGGAGACTGCAGTGAGTGAATTGGTAAGCATGCTGGATCAATCCGTTGATTTGAGCGCGGCTACTAACGAGGAAGCAGTGCGTCAGGCTGAAGTGGCTGTACTCACAGTCCCATTCGCTGTGCATCGTCAAACCCTGGAAGGGTTGAAGGACGCCTTAAAAGGCAAGTTACTGATCGATGTCTGCGTTCCGATCATTCCTCCCAAAGTGACCAAGGTGCAGATGCCCGAAGAAGGCAGTGCCACCCAACAAGCCAAAGCGATATTGGGAGACGACACTCTGGTGTGTTGTGCCTTCCAGAACATTTCACACGAACGATTGATGGGTTCGGCAGATGTGGAGTGCGATGTGATTGTCTGTGGCGAAAAGGATGCCCGCCCGATAGCGCTTGATTTGGTTAAGGACGCTGGATTGGCCGGCTGGGATGGCGGACAGATTGAAAATTCGGTGATACCCGAAGGCCTTACCTCCATATTGATTGGATTGAACATCAAATACAAAGTGCCCTCCGCGGGGATAAGGATTACCGGAGTCTCGTGAGAAAAGCAAAAGAACTCAAGCTTAGCGCCATCAAAGGTCTACCTCAAATTGTTGAGGGGGATGACCTGGCAGCCCTTATCTGGCAGAGCCTTGCTGAAAACAGGAAGACGCTCAAAGATGGCGACATCCTGGTGCTGGCACAAAAGATTGTCTCCAAGGCTGAAGGCCGCTTGGTGAATCTGACTGGTGTCATTCCCTCGCAAAAAGCCATCGAATTAGCAGAATTACTGGGTAAACGCCCCGAGTTGGTTGAATTGATCTTGCAAGAAAGCAACGAAGTGCTACGTACTCGCCCTGGAACAATTATCGTGGAGCACAAAAGTGGTTTTGTGTGTGCCAATGCAGGGATTGACCACTCCAACGTCAGGGGTCCCTGGGGCAACGATGAAGATTGGGTGCTTTTACTGCCGGAAGATTCGAACCGGTCAGCAGATGGTATCCGGGCTGGATTGGAAGCACTCTCCGGCAAAAAATTAGCTGTGATGATCATCGATTCTTACGGCCGAGCCTGGCGTAATGGTATTGTGGGAGCCTGCATCGGTCTTTCAGGTTTACCTGCCCTGGTGGATATGCGTGGGAAAACGGACATGTATAAGTATCAAATGCGCGTGACGGTGATTGCTGCGGCGGATGAACTGGCAGCTGGGGCATCTCTGATGATGGGTCAGACCGATGAAGCTACGCCGGTTGTGTTGGTACACGGTTTTCCCTATGAATTGCGAGAAAGCAGCGCTTCTGAGCTGGTTCGCGTTAAGAAATTTGATATGTTCAGGTGATGCGTCTGAAAAATAATGATTACTCTGACCTAAATGTCGTTGCTCTGGCTGGAGGTGTTGGTGGTGCCAAATTAGCCAGGGGGCTTAAGTTATTATTGTCCCCGAAGCAGCTGAGCGTGGTGGTGAACACTGGGGACGATTTTTTCCATCTTGGGCTGCCGATTTGCCCGGATCTCGATTCAGTTTGTTATGGGATGGCCGGCCTGAATGATCCGCTAAGGGGGTGGGGGCTGGCTGGTGAGAGTTGGGCTACTTTTGAAGCATTGAAATCTCTGGGGGGACCGAGTTGGTTCAAATTGGGCGACAAGGACCTGGCTACGCATCTCTTGCGCGGCCAATACCTATCCGAAGGGAAAACGCTAACTGAGGCCACCGCCTTACTCTGCAAGTCCTGGGCTTTGAAAACCAGGGTACTGCCCATGAGTGACGAGCCTGCTCCTACGAAGGTGGCGCTGAAGGATGGACGGGTTTTGGATTTTCAGGAGTATTTTGTGAAGGAGGCTTGCCTACCGGAGGTTGCTCGCATCATGCTACCTGAACCAGGGACGATTGCCCCCAGCAGGGAGGTTCTGGAAGCTCTTTCTGCTTGTGATCTGGTGGTATTCTGCCCATCAAACCCCTGGTTGAGCATTGACCCTATCTTGAACTTTTCAGAAATTCGGCATTTGGTAGGCAGCAAACCAGTTGTCGCAGTTTCTCCATTTATTGGCGGCCAGGCGGTCAAGGGGCCGGCAGCGAAAATGGCTACGGAACTAGGCCATGGTACGGACGCTTCTGCCCTGATTGCGCATTATGGCGGCCTGGTTGGAGCTCTGGTTATCGACCTGGTTGATGCCGAGCAGCCAATCGTGGCAAACGGACAGGGTATAATATTTACCAGAATCAACACTCTCATGAAGGATGATCGGGACAAGCGTCGGGTAGCCGCAGAGGCTTTGAATTTGGGGCTTGAACTGGTTGGCAGATGCTCAAAATGAATTCTTGGGTCGTAATTCCAGTTAAATCTTTCAAGAAAGGCAAATCGCGTTTGCGAGCTTTTTTTGGACGCCAGGATCTATACGCGCTTAATTACAACCTCTTCGTTCAAACGCTAGAAACAGTTAAAAATGCAGCTTGTTTCAACCAAATTCTGGTTGTCAGCCGAGACCTGCACGCCCAGGCTGTTGCCCGGGAGTACGGATTGGAAATCTGCCCTGAAGGCCAACCAAGCAGCTTAAATCTGGCTATCAGCCAGGCAATGCAATGGATTTTGGAGCACGGCGGGGGCCGAGTGCTGGTCTTGCCAACTGACCTACCCAAACTGATGCCAGAGGATGTTCAGAAAACCAAGGAGCTAATTCCAGAATCAGGCGTATTGATTGTTCCGGACCATTTTTATCGGGGAACCAATGCCTTGGGTATGAGCAGCCCTGAACTCATTGACGCTGCCTACGGCACGAATTCATTCCACAATCACAGTCTACAGGCTCAGCAAAAAGCACTTTATTTGCGAGTTTATTACAACCAGGCCATCATGCATGACCTTGACACCGAACCGGATTTGGAACTTATCCGGCAGGACCATCATCTTTTATTGCCCGTACCGAGGGAAGAAAGGATCCACTAACAATGTTCGATAGAGTAGCTATATATCTGCAAGATTCTCATGATTTACGCGATGGTTTGGAGATCGCAAAGTATGCTGAAGAGAAAGGTTTTGACGGCGTTTGGCAAGCTGAAAGCCGATTGGTTAGAGATGCCATTGTGCCCATGGCGGCCTATGCTGCGGTGACCGAGAAGATTAAAATCGGTTCGGCGGTCATCAATAACTGGACCCGAAATATCGGATTATTGGCATCCACCTTTTTGACCTTGGATGATTTAGCTCCCAACCGGATTATTTGCGGTATTGGCGCCTGGTGGGATCCGCTGGCCAAGAATGTGGGTATCAACCGCACCAAACCTCTGAAAGCCATGGAAGAAACCATCACCATCATGCGCAGGCTGCTCAACATGGAGCGGGTGACTTTTGAGGGCGAGTTTGTGAACGTACATGGCATCGAACTGGATGTCGTCCATGGACGCCGTGAACCAAGGAATGTACCAATTTATATCGGCGCGACCGGCGATAAGATGATGGAAATGACCGGGCGCATTGCGGACGGCGTCGTGATGAACTATTGTGTGCCGATTGAGTACAACGATATGGCGATTGAACAATTAATGGTCGGTCTAAAGGCTGCCGGCAGACGGCTGGAGGATTTTGACCGTCCACAACTGGTGGTGTGTTCAGTTGACGAGGATCACGACAAGGCAATTGATACGACCCGTGAACTGCTTGTGCAGTATCTTGCCCAACAACCCCACATTGCCAAGGCATCCGGCGTATCCCAGGAAGTGGTTCAGAGCATTCAATCAATCTTGGGCTGGCCTGCCACGCATGAGCAGATTCAAGCCGCCAAACACCTGGTACCCGAGGATTTGATCGATCGCATTACCGCATCTGGTACCCCTGCAGAAGCCCGCGCGAAAGTGCAGAAGTACATTGACCACGGCTGCACATGCCCAATCCTTTACCCAGTGGGTGGCAATATGAAACTTTTGATTGACACTTTTTCGCCCTTAAATCAGGCATGAGAAAACTGGAAGCCAGCGATTGTTGCTTTGTCTGTGGCAGGGAAAACCCGGCCGGTCTCAAGATGGAGTTTTATGAGCTTGAACCGGGGGTGGTTGAATCCAGGCTTAAGGTTCCTGTGGATTTTGGGGGTTATCCAGGCGTCGTGCATGGTGGCGTGATCACCGCCATGCTGGATGAATGCTCCGGGCGGGCAGCACAAAGCGGACCCAACGACTTTATGTTTACGAGTGAGATCAAAGTACGCTTCCGCAAAAATGTGCCAACGGACGAACCGGTTGTTGTGACTGGAACCCTTACAAGACGAAGAAATCAAGTCGCTTTTGCGCACGGTGAGATCCGTAATCAAATCGGCGAACTCCTGGCCGAGTCAGATGGGGTATTTGTAGATATCCCCAAAGAAAAACTAGAACAGATCGGTAATTTTGATCACGAATGGAAGGTGTATCCAGATGGGCATTGAGATGAAACCTTACTACAGGCCATTGAGCCTGGAAAGCTTTGCCTACCTGCTCAAAAAAGCCGGGGATAAGGCCAGGGTGTTGGCAGGAGGGGCTTATCTGCCTGAGGCTGCTGAAAGCAGAAAAGGCGAAGTGCTGATTGATTTGCAAGCCCTGAAATTGGATCAGATCCGTTATGAAGAAAAAACCGTCCATATTGGTGGCTTGTGCAATTTGACCATGCTTCAATTAGCGTGCTCGGATCTGACAGATTTGATTGCAGCCGTCAAACACCAGGCTGGCAGCAACGTCAGGAACACTCTTAGCCTGGCAAACTTCCTTCGCTCTGGCAAAGTTGGCCAGAGCTCTCCGTTGCTTTGTGCATTACTGGCGCTGGATGCTCGGATTCTGCCAATTCTTGAAACCGAGACTATAGCACTCTCAGATTTGATCATTAACGAGAAGCCTGTTCCTATCGCAGCTGAGTTGATCCTGCCGCGAAATATTAACTTTCGTTTTGGTCAGGTTGGCCGCAGTGAAATGGACCTCCCTCAGGTAAGTATGGGCATAACATGGTTAAACGATCAGGAATTGCGTGTAGTAATTGACGGAGGGAAGTATTTCTTGTTCGTTGGGGACAAGGACGGCGTTGCAAGATCCATTAGTGAATTAGGCTCCAGGATTGATGATCAATGGGCTGGTGGTGAGTACAAGAAAAAAACATTACTGATCTTGCTCGAACGGCTTACAGGTGACTGGCAATTGCGCAAGGAGACGAAATGAAAATCGAATTGCGAGTAAATGGTAACGACCTCATTTTGAACGCGGAAAGCAATCTGAACCTTCGGGACGCACTTCGCGGAGAAGGGCTGCTAAGTGTCAAATCAGGTGGTTGCCGCTTGGGTGAGTGTGGCGCCTGTACTGTACTGATGGATGGCATGCCGGTTAATTCCTGTATGTTGCTGGCAATTCAAGCGGAAGGTCATGAACTGACTACCGTCGAATCAGTTGGAGAAGTCAGGGATCAGGGTTGGAAGAAGACAGCCGGGTTAAGTCTTATTCAAGAAGCCTTTGTTGAGACAGGCGCGGTACAGTGCGGATACTGCACGCCTGCAATGATTCTGACTGCCAAAGCCCTACTGGAACACAACACCAACCCAAGCGAAGCCGAAGTTCGGGATGCGCTTTCCGGGGTGCTGTGCCGCTGTACGGCCTACGTGAAACCGGTCGAAGCTGTGCTGCTGGCAGCCAGATGGATGCAAGGCGGCAGAGATGAAAGTTACAAACAAAATAAGTTGATTCGGCCAAAAATGGTTGAATTGGACAAACTGCCACGTTATAACACCGTCAACCACTCCGAGACCAAAGTTGACGCGGTTAAACTGGTTCAAGGTAAGCCGGCCTTTACAGCCGACATGCAGCTTGCAGGAACCTTATATGCAAAAGTGCTGCGCAGCCCACATGCCCACGCGATTATTGAAGATATTGACACCGCCAAAGCCAAGGCTCTGCCAGGTGTTGCAACCGTGCTGACCTGGAAAGATCTACCCCGGGTGGTGTATTCAACGGCCGGGCAATCTGACCCGATCCCGGGACCGCTGGACATGTTCTCGCTTGATAACCGCGTGCGCTTTGTTGGCGATCGCGTGGCTTTCGTGGCCGCGGAAACGCCTGAAATTGCCGAAAAAGCTTTGAGCTTGATCGAAGTAAAGTACGCAAAGTTACCAGCGATCTTGGATTCACGGGATGCCATGAAAGATGGCGCAGTTCGGATCCATGAAGAACCTGAATATGTGAATTTTGCTGATTCCGATCCGAGCCGTAACTTACCGGCTGAGATTCGGATTGATATTGGAGATGTTGAAAAGGGATTTACGGAAGCGGACCGAATCTTTGAACGAGAATATGTAGTGCCCAAGGTTCAGCAAGCGCACGTTGAACCGCATGTAACTTTGAGCTATTGGGATGAGGATGACCGTTTGGTTATCCGAACAAGTACGCAGGTCCCCTTCCATGCCCGTAGAATGCTCGCGCCCGTTTTGGGTTTACCTGTCAAACGCATCCGTGTGGTCAAACCACGCATCGGTGGCGGTTTCGGGAATAAACAGGAAGTACTGGTTGAAGATGTAGCTGCCCACCTTACTATCGCAACAGGCAGACCGGTGCTCTACGAAATGAGCCGCGAAGAAGAGATGATTGCTTCCCGCTCAAGGCATCCTATGCGCGTGCGTATGAAGACCGGCGTTAAAAACGATGGTACCATAACCGCAAATGCCATGTACGCGCTTTCGGATACCGGTGCTTATGGCTGCCACGCCCTGACGGTGACGGGAAACACTGGCCACAAATCCATGGGGCTCTACGTGGGTGATGGTGAATACCGCAAGTCACCCAACATTCGTTTTTATGCCGATATTGTTTATACCAACACACCACCTGCTGGTGCCTATAGAGGTTATGGGGTTCCGCAAGGTTATTGGCCGGTTGAACGGCACATGGAGAGCATTGCCAGAGCATTGAAATTGGACCCGCTTGAATTCCGGCTGAAGAACACGTTACGAGCCGGAGAATTCCATCCTTTCAGTACAGCCTGGAATGAAGGTCGGGAACCAGTACCAGAGACCATCCAGACGGTTGGGTTGGTAGAGTGTGTGGCCCAAGGCAGGGAAGCGATTGGTTGGGATCAAAAATATGGAAATCCTGCTTGGCAACAGGTTGATGGTAAACCGCACTTAAGGCGTGGTATTGGCGTCGCCCTTGTGATGCAAGGAACGGCCATTCCCTACCTCGATATGGGCAGTGCGAGCCTGAAAATCAATGATGATGGCTCGTTCAACCTTCTGATTGGGGCAACTGACCTGGGGACAGGCAGCGATACCGTTTTAGCACAAATGGCCGCTGAAAAATTGGGTGTCAAGCCAGAAGATATCCTGGTTTATTCATCCGATACAGACTTCACACCTTTTGATAAGGGCGCTTACGCTTCTTCAACCACTTTTGTTTCCGGAACAGCAGTAACAAGAGCCGCGGAGCAGATGGCAGAAAAAATCAAAAACCGGGCAAAACTGATCTTCGATAGTCAGAAAGTTGTGGTTGCCCTCGCTGAAATTGAATTAATTAATGGCTGTGCTGTTACGCCGGATGGCTATAAGCTGCCGCTTTCTGAAATCGCCCTGGATTCACTACACAGGCACAAACAAGAACAACTCATGACTGTGGCCTCTTTTGTCGGCGAATCTTCGCCACCCCCATTCGGAGCTCAGTTCGCAACGGTTCTTGTGGACACAGAAACTGGCGCGGTCAAAGTGGAAGAACTGGTATTTGCCGTTGATTCAGGCGTTATCATGAACCCCACGACGGCCTCAGGGCAAATCGAAGGCGGTTTGGCTCAAGCCCTTGGTTACGCGGTTTGTGAAGAGATGAAATACGATGAAAATGGCGTCGCCAGGGAAAAAGATTTGGTAGATTATCACATTATCAGGGCTGATGAGATGCCCAGGATGCAAACCATCTTCGTGCAGACATTTGAACCTTCACACCCCTATGGAGCTAAGGCGGTGGCAGAAATCCCCATGGATGGGGTTGCACCGGCTGTTGGCAACGCTGTTCTGGATGCTTGTGGGGCGGATGTCTTGGCTAACCCGGTCACTCCAGAACGCGTGCTTGAAGCTTTGGGTAAATTGTGATGGAAGCAAGGCTGTCAATGAGCTATTTTGGAAACAATCACAGCAAAAGCCGCCGTGTTTTTGTGGTTGGACACATCAACCCGGATACAGATTCCATTGCTTCGGCCGTCGGTTATGCATGGTTATTGGAGCAAAGGGACGGGCTTGAGGCGGTGCCGGCCAGGGCTGGCTCAGTTAATCGGCAAACTGCTTTTGTCCTGAAAACCCTCGGGATGGACCCGCCGATGCTATTAACCGACGCGTCACCGCGTTTTGAGTCGGTGATGCGTCGTCTCGATGTGATTACACCTGAAAAACCACTCAACCAAGCCTGGGCAATTCTTTCCCGCACGGGAGGTTTAGCTCCGGTTGTAAACCCTGATAACACGCCTTTTGGCATTGTGACTGGGCAGAGCATCTTCGATTTTTTACAGAATTTGATCGGCCCACACCCCCGCAGCAAAGAGATGACGCTGGGAGCTTTATTGGACATTCCCTGTAGGGAAGCTGCTCATACAGACATTCCGCGTTTCCAGGCAGGCACCCGTATCAAGGATGTATTGAACCGGATCCTGCGATCGGAACAGAATGAATATTGGGTGCTGGATGAAAACAAGCGTTACCTGGGTGTGGCCAGGCAGCGGGATCTTCTGAACCCGCCCCGCATCCGGGTTATTCTGGTGGATCATAACGAACCACAACAGGCTGTCGCCTCTGTAGACGAGGCGGAGCTGCTTGAAATTTTGGACCATCACCGCCTGGGCAATCAATCCACACATCAACCCATCAAGTTTACGGTTGATATCGTCGGCAGCACCTCAACACTGGTCTCGGAACAGATGGAAGAAAGCGGCTTAAGCGCGCCCCCAGAACTGGCATCCTTGCTGCTCTCCGGTCTGCTCTCGGATACCCTTATCCTCCAATCCCCAACAACCACCCAGCGTGACAGGGTTGCTTCCGATCGTCTGGCAAGATGGGCCTTTGTACCTGGCTCGCCACTGGCTGAAGAAACTCTGCAGAGTTGGGGTGAAAAAGTAGTTCAGGCTGGGGCAGGCATTTTGACTCAGGAACCGGAAAACGTCGTGCGCAGTGATATGAAGGTTTATGAGAGTGGCAACTATCGATTCGCGGTTGCCCAGGCAGAAACCTCGGATATCTACGAACTTGGGGATTATGTTGGCCGTCTGCAGAAAGCATTGCGGGATCTCAAGAATGAGAAAGGCCTTGACTTTAGTATTTTGATGGTGACGGATATCGTCAAAAATTCCAGCCGCATGATTATGGTGGATATTCCCTCTGAATTGGAAGAACTGCCTTACCGCCCGCTGGCTGATGGCACTTATTCGGCAGAGGGTGTGGTATCCCGTAAGAAACAACTCCTGCCTTTGATTCTTTCACTCCTGGAGGTAGGATGAGCGATATTCTTCAGCGTCTCGCTGAACTAAAAGAAGCCGGAAAACCGGTTTGTTTATGTGTGGTTATTAAGACTACCGGGGCTGTACCCCGGCATGCTGGAACTAAGATGTTGGTCTTTCCTGATGGCCGCTCAGAGGGAACGGTGGGGGGCGGAGGTGTAGAACAGGCTGCCCACGCGGCTGCTCTTGAGGCTTTCAAAGATGGCAAGCCCCGCACGGTTAGCTATTCCCTAAAGGGGGACGACGACGCTTCATTGGGGGTTTGCGGTGGTGAGATGGAAGTTTACATCGAACCACAACTGCCGGCAGATACATTGTTGATCATTGGCGCAGGTCATGTGGGCAGGGCGTTGGCTCAAGCCGCAAAGCATCTGGACTTTCAAATTGTCGTGGTGGACGAGCGTGCGAGCCTTTTAGACCCGGTAACTTACCAAGGTTGCCGTTTGATACATGCTCAGATTGCGGAAATCCCGGAAAAAGTGGAAATTGGACCACGCACCTTCATTGCTGATGTAAGCCATGGCAGTGATGTGGACGTGGCCGGGTTACCAGCAATTCTGAAAACCGAACCTGCGTATCTCGGCGTGATTGGCTCAAAGAAACGTTGGGCAGCCACACTCGCAGGTTTACGTGCCCAGGGAGTGAGCGAAGCCTTGATCTCCAAGGCAAAATCACCGATTGGTCTTCATATCAAGGCAGAAACGCCAGAAGAGATTGCTATCAGTATTTTGGCAGAAATTATAGAGAAAAAGAATACAAAAAGCGCATAGCTGAAAGACTACCTTGTCAGCAAGTCAAAGGAGAAATATGTGGAAAAATTACCACATCATTGAGACTCAAGACGAATTGAAATTAATTTTGGCAGAAGCGAGTCCAAACGCGCGCATGATTGCTGGTGGAACAGATCTGATGGTGGAAATCCGCAATGACAAATGGAGCGGATTGGAAACGCTCATCGATATTTCTCGGATGGCAGAGAGCGCGGAAATCTCACTTGATGCCGAAGGTAAATTTCACATCGGCTGCCTGGTGACCCATAATGACGTCATCGCATCTCCATTTTTGAGAGAGAAGGCTTTTCCGCTCTACCAGGCCTGCTGGCATGTGGCTACACCCCAGATACGCAATACCGCAACCGTAGCCGGAAACTTGGTTACTGCCTCACCTGCCAACGATACAATCTGTCCCCTGATGGCATTGGACGCAGAACTGCTATTGAGTTCAACACAGGGTGAGCGCCTCGTAAAAATGCGCGATTTCTACCTGGGTGTGCGCAAGACTGTTCTACGCGCGGATGAATTCCTCAAGGAAATCATCTTCCCAGCCATGCAGCCTGATGAACGCGGCAATTTTAAGAAAAGCGGCTTGCGCAGAGCTCAGGTTATTGCCACACTAAATGCAACGGTTGTGCTTAAGATGCAAGGCGAACTTGTTAGCAATGCCAAGATCACATTGGGGGCGGTTGCGCCAACCATCATCCACGCGTTGGAAGCAGAACGCTTCCTGGTTGGAAAAACCCTGGATGCAGACACAATCCAGCAAGCCGCAAGCCTGGCTGAGCATGCTGCCAGACCGATCTCAGACGTCAGAGCCTCTGATACTTACCGCAAGTACATGGTAAAGACGCTGGTTGAGAACGCGCTGACCGAAATCGCTGTGGGAGAACTTGAAAACATTCCTGAGAAACCAGCCACCCTTTCAACCCGCACGGCTCTACCTGAACATCCTGCGGCTGGCTGGACAGGTGAGGTGGTCCGAACGGAAATCAATGGCCAGAGCTTTGAACTTGAGGCCTGGGCAGGGGGAAGGACTTTGCTGGATTTCGTCAGGGAGAAAGTTGGTCTTACGGGGTCAAAGCCAGGCTGTGAAGAAGGAGAATGTGGGGCTTGTACGCTCTTTTTGGATGATAAAGCTGTGCTTAGCTGCTTGACACCCTGGCAAAGGGCTCATAACGCCAGGATAAAAACAGTTGAAGGGGTAGCGGATGGAGACAATTTACACCCTGTGCAACAAGCTTTCATCGACCATGGTGCAGTGCAGTGTGGTTACTGTACGCCAGGTTTCATCATGTCTTCGGTCAAATTGCTTGAGGAGTGTGAGCTGCCTCAAAGAGATGTAATTAAGCAAGCCCTATCGGGTAACCTCTGCCGCTGTACTGGTTATTACAAGATTGTCGAGGCGGTTGAAGATGCTGCCGGGAAAATGGGGAGGTGAACATGAAAACTGTCGGAAAAGCACTCCCACGTGTTGATGCCCTGGGTAAAGTGACTGGAAAAGCAAAATATCCGGGAGATTTCAACTTTAGCGATGCCCTGGTGATGAAAACCTTGTTCGCGGGCAGGCCGCACGCGCGTATCCTTTCGATCGATACTTCTGAGGCTGAAGCAGTCCCCGGGGTAGTCCTGGTTCTGACTGCCAAGGATGTTCCGAACAATGAACATGGCCTGAATATCGCCGACCAACCGGTCTTATGCGGACCGGGTTCTGCGAAGCCCGGCACTGACGTGGTGCATTTTGTCGGTGACCAGGTTGCCCTGGTGGTAGCTGAAAACAAAGCCGCAGCCGAGAAAGCCCTCAACCTGATAAAGATTGAGTGGCAAGATTTGCCCCTGGTGGATAACCTGGAAAAAGCCTTGGCTAAAGATGCCTTGATCTTGCATGTAGGTCAGGATACCAACATTTATCATCACAACATTGTGCGCCACGGCAACCCTCAGGCTGCTTTTGAGGGCTGTGACGTCATCGTTGAACGCGATTATGAAACCCCGGTTCAGGAACACGCATACCTGCAACCAGAGGCTGGCGTAGCCTATCTCGATAATGAAGGCCGCATCACCGTGATTGTGGGCGGGCAGTGGACTCATGAAGACCAGGAACAGATCGCTCATTCCCTAGGGCTGCCGGCTGAAACCATCCGGGTTATCTACCCTGCAATTGGTGGTGCTTTTGGTGGCCGTGAGGATATGTCGGTGCAGATTTCACTGGCACTGGCTGCCATGCGTTTACGAGAGAAGGGCATCAACCGGCCGGTCAAAACTGTTTGGTCGCGTGAAGAATCCATACTTGGCCACGGCAAGCGCCACCACTACAAAATGCACGCCAAGTGGGGCGCGACCAAAGATGGCAAGATTCGGGCAATTGAAACCCAGATTTATGCTGATGCTGGAGCTTACAATTTCACTTCTACGAAGGTACTTGGGAATGCTACGCTCTTGGCTTCAGGCCCCTATGATGTAGAAAATGTGGTAGTTGATGCTTACTGTGTGTACACGAACAATATCCCCGGGGCTGCTTTCCGCGGGTTTGGGGGACCTCAAGCCCTCTTTATGGCTGAAAGCCAGGCCCAATTATTGGCTGAAGCACTCGATATGGACCCGGTCGAATTCCGCATGCGTAATCTGTTGCGTGAAGGCTCAGTTCAATCGATGGGCGATGTAATTCCTACCGGAATACGCATGCTCGACGTGGCTGAAAGGTGCGCCCTTGAAGCCGGCTGGGCTAAGACAGATAGTGGTTGGAAAAGACCCGTTGTGGAACAACCTGAAGACCCGAATATCAAACGCGGATGGGGTTATGCCTGCGGATACAAGAATATTGGCTTCTCTTATGGCTACCAGGAAAACTGCGCCGCCAGCATTGAATTGCATGGAGATCGCGAAATCGAAAAAGCAATATTATTCCATAGCGGCGCGGAGGTTGGGCAGGGTTCGCATACGGTGTTCCGCCAGTTCGCGGCTGAAGCATTGGGAATCCCCTTCGAAAAAGTGGAGATGCGTTTTTCAGATACAGCCAGCTCGCGCAGTTCGGGCAGTGTCTCTGCTTCGCGCATGACTTTTATGGCCGGCAATTCCATCCTGGGGGCGGCAAAAGAGGTGCTACAAAAATGGCATGAAGAACAACGCCCTGCCCGGGTCGACTACACGTACTATGCGGAAAAGACCTCCAACCTGGACCCGGTGGATGGCCACTGTACGCCCAACGTAGCTTATGGATATGTGGCTGAAGCAGTACTGGCAGATGTAAACACACAGACCGGGCAGGTGACCTTGAAAAAAGTTATTTGCGTCGACGACGTGGGCAGAGCCATCAATCCCAAGCTTGTAGAAGGGCAAATCGAAGGCGCGGTAACACAAGCAACTGGCTACGTTTTGACAGAAAACTGGAAGCAGAAAGACGGCAAAGTGCTTACCAAGGAGCTATCAACTTACCTTGTGCCGACCATACTGGACATTCCGGAGGAAACTAAATCGGTCATTTTGGAATATCCTGAGCCGCGAGGGCCTTATGGTGCACGTGGGATGGGTGAGATGCCGTACTTACCATTTGCGCCGGCTGTGATCGACGCGGTCTACCAGGCAACAGGTAAACGCTTTTACAGTTTCCCATTGACAGATGAAGCGATGTTGAGAGGTTTGGAAAAAATTAGTGACTGAGGAAAAACCATTCCAGATCGCAGGGGTAATCTTGGCGGCGGGTGAAGCCCGCCGCTTTGGCAAGATTAAACAATTGATGACTTGGGGAGAAAAAACTGTAATTGAAAGCGTTATTGCCGCGGCATCAATTGCCGGCCTGGATCCGATCTATGTTGTGCTTGGGGCGAACGCAGAAATAGTCAGGGAGAAAATCGATAACCTTCCCATAAGCATATTGATTAACACAGGCTGGCCTGAAGGGCAAGGCAGCTCGCTGCGCCTGGCAGCCAATAATCTGCCTGATGGATGCAAGGGAGTTATTACCTTGCTTGGGGACCAGCCCCAAATTACCCCCAATCTCATCCGGGCAATCGCCGTAAAAGGCCTGGAAAGCGGTAAAGTGACGCGCCCGATAATAGGTGATCGCAGAGGCCACCCGGTTTTCTTCCCACAAGTCAGCCTTGAGTTGCTACGCGCGCTCGGACCTGACCAGAGCGGGAGGGACGTGGTCAGAGCTTTTCCGAATGAACTACTGCCCTGGTTTGATGAGAGCATGACTTTGGACATGGACACACCAGCAGATTATGAGATCCTGAAAGCCGCATTTAGGCTTGACGCCTAAGGAATCATCACCTTATAATGCCTTCACGCATCGGAAAATGAGCGCCTGGCTCGGCTTAGGCCGAGTGACGAGGTCGGGGGTTCCTTTCTGCAAAGAGAGGTTAACCAATAGTTTGGGAAAATCGAAAGATCGGCGGATGCCCCCCTGAAATTCCATTTCTGGTTTCCATGCGAATAAATTTGCCACTTGGGTAAGTTCCCGGGTGAATGGCACGTTTGTATGTGCCAGAAAGGAAGCATCATGTGCGGTATTGTTGGTTATATCGGGGAACGCGACGCGACTCCCATCATTGTTAACGGCTTGAGGAAATTGGAATACCGGGGATACGACTCAGCTGGATTGGCTGTGCTTGAAAATGACAGCATAGAGGTTCGCCGAGAAGCAGGCAAGATATCAGGGTTGGAAACACTGATTCAGGAAAGCCCTCTGCAAGGCACCATCGGGATTGGTCATACTCGCTGGGCAACTCATGGGGTGCCCAGCCAACAAAATGCGCATCCTCAAGTAGGGTCAACCGGAAAGATTGTGATTGTCCACAATGGCATCGTTGAAAACTACCTATCCTTGAAAGAAGAGTTGAGCGCTGAAGGCGTTGAGTTCAAATCGGAAACGGACACAGAAACCATCGTCCATCTGATTGAGCATTTTTATGCTGTCTCGGGGGACCTGTATGGCGCGGTTGTAGAGACTCTCAAGCGCATCAGGGGGGCACATGGGATTGTGGTGCTGTGTTCGGATCAACCGGATCAATTGATTGCAGCCCGGCTGGGGAATGCAGGCGGCATTGCGATGGGCCTTGGAGAAGGAGAAACCTTCATCGCCAGCGACTTGCCGGCTATTGTGGAATTCACGCACAAGATTGTCTTTTTGGACTCAGGTGAAATTGCGGTAGTCAAAAAAGAAAGCCTTGAAATCAGCACCGTCAATGGCAAAAAGGTAAAACCAGTCGTTCAGAATGTGCCTTGGGACCCGATTTCCGCGGAAAAGGGGCTCTATCGCCACTTTATGCAGAAGGAAATCCATGAACAGGTGC
The DNA here is from genome assembly GCA_964452955.1 of uncultured Anaerolineaceae bacterium. Lineage (GTDB taxonomy): Bacteria > Chloroflexota > Anaerolineae > Anaerolineales > Anaerolineaceae > Mesolinea. Next base: position 23,153 of record CAYVRH010000002.1, read on the forward strand.
GTTCGCTTTCAGATACACTGGTGGGTAGGGTGGATTTCGATCATTACAGAATTACGCTGCCGGATCTGAACTGCGACCAGGAAAAAGCCCAGTCAATCAAGAAAATCATGATAACGGCCTGCGGTACAGCGGCTTACGCTGGCATGGTCGGGAAATCGCTCATCGAAAAAATAGCCAGGATTCCTACCGAAGTCATGATTGCATCTGAATTCCGATATTCTGACCCAATTGTGGATGAAAATACGGTCGTTCTGGCAATTTCACAATCAGGCGAGACCGCTGATACCCTGGCTGCCATGGCTGAAGGGCGCAAACGCAAGGCAAGCATCTGGGCAATCGTAAACGCCATCGGTTCGCAGGCAATGCGGGTAGCGGATGGTTTTATTTCGATGCAAGTAGGCCCCGAAATTGGTGTGGCTTCAACCAAAGCCTTTACAGCCCCGATCTTGAACCTCTACATGCTGGCTGTTTATCTGGCGGACCTCAGGGGCACGCTCTCAAAATCTCGCAGAACTGAATTAGTGCGCGATTTGTTGCGTGTGCCCAGCCTGGCGGAAAAAGCCCTCAGTCATGAAGATGAAATCATGGTGATCGCGGAACAGTACAAGCAGGTTCGCAGCGCGCTTTACCTTGGTAGGGGCATCAATATGCCAATTGCCTATGAAGGCGCCCTGAAGTTGAAGGAAATTACTTACATCCATGCTGAAGGCTATCCCGCCGGTGAAATGAAACATGGGCCTATCGCGCTGGTGGATAAGGAATTGCCAGTAATAGCGTTGGCAACCCAGGATGCCTGGTATGAGAAAATGGTTTCTCAGATGGAACAGGCCAAAGCACGCAGTGGTAAAGTTCTGGCTGTCGCGACTGAGGGTGATGAACTAATTCCGTCCATCGCGGATGCTGTTTTTTGGACCCCAAAAACACCCTGGCTGCTGAGCCCAGTTATCAACGTTATTCCATTACAGCTTTTTGCTTATCACATTGCTGTGTTGCGTGGTTTGGATGTTGATCAACCCAGGAATCTGGCAAAATCGGTTACGGTTGAATAGTGGGATCGCCCCTTATCAAACAATAACTGTTTTTGCAGAATTAGTTACTGCGCGTAGCCACAATCCGATTTATTAGCTGCGGATGGCGGGGAGGCTCACGGTTGCTCTCAAAAGGAGAAGTGTTTGCGTTTACCATCTGCACCCGCTTGTTATGCCTTATGAACTTGATTAGAATTGCACAACTACTTAATTCTGGAGAACAATGGCAACTGAAAAAGAAGTCTTAAAAGCATTATCCACGGTTATTGACCCGGATTTGGGCAAAGACCTGGTTACTTTGAATATGATCGAAGATTTAAAGGTGGAAGGCAAGAACGTCAGCTTCACTGTTGTGTTGACCACCCCTGCCTGCCCGCTTAGAAGTTATTTTGAGGCCAGCTGTCGTAGTGTGGTTTTGGATCAAACCGACGCAGAACATGTGGATGTACGCGTCAGCGCGAAGGTCGTGCAGGATAAGAAAGTGAACCTTGACCAAAACAAATTCAAGCAGATCATCGCGGTTGGATCTGGAAAAGGGGGAGTAGGCAAGAGCACAGTCGCTGTCGCGATTGCTGAATCCCTGGCACAGGACGGCGCAAAAGTTGGATTGCTGGACGCGGACATCTACGGACCCAACATCCCTCGCATGTTGGGGATTGATGGCGTCCTACCAGCAGAGGAAGGGAAGAAAATTAAACCTGCCGAAGTAGATGGGATGAAGGTACTCTCCATCGGCTTCTTTGTGGAAGATGGTCAGCCATTGATCTGGCGGGGACCCATGCTGCATTCCGCCATTCAGCAGTTTTTGACCGATTTTGATTGGGGTGAACTTGATTATCTGATTGTGGATATGCCGCCTGGAACAGGAGATGTACAGCTCTCGCTTTCACAGATCCTCTCTATCAGCGGGGCAGTGGTTGTCACAACTCCGCAGCAAGTGGCGGTGGATGATGCTGCCAGGGCAATTGCCATGTTCCACAAAATGAATATTGCTGTGTTGGGCGTGATTGAAAACATGGCCTATCTTGAGTTACCTGATGGAACACGAATGCCTGTTTTTGGCGAAGGCGGTGGGGAACACCTGGCTTTGCGGGAGGCAGTACCTTTCCTTGGACGGGTGCCACTGGATCCGAAAATTGGGCTTGGCGGCGATATCGGTTCCCCATTAATCACCCAAGAATCCAACTCCGCAGCCGCGGAGGCACTTCGCAAAATCGCCCGAGCTTTAGCAGCCGAGTCGAGCAAAGCAGCTTTCGCTTAAACGGGGATGATATAATTACGAGCTATGTCAGATAAAAAAATAATCAGCGTCCAGTTCAACAACTCAGGGCGCGCGTATGATTTTACAGCTCCCGCGGAAACAGAAATTTCACGGGATAGCTTTGTTGTCGTAAATACAGTAAGAGGCTTGCAAGTCGGCAAGGTTATTAACCCCGATATACAGAACGTCAACCCAAATCTTGAATTGGTTGGCATCGAAAGAGTTGCCTCGGATGAGGACCTCGCCATCAAGGAAGCACTCGGTCAGAAAGAGGCTGAAGCTGTTGAGAAGATTGCCGAGTTCCTACGGCATTCACGCTTTCAAGATGTCAAAATCATCAGTGCTGAATACGCATTGGACTCTTCACGGGTAACCTTATTCCTGAACTACGACGCTGAAACAAATTTTGATATCAAAGGCTTCCTGCGAGAAGCTTCGCACCTATTCAAATCATCCCGGATCGAGGTCAGGCAAGTTGGGCCAAGAGATATGGCCAAGATGATTTCTGGATTGGGTGCTTGTGGCATTGAAAAACGTTGCTGCTCCAGATTTCTGAAGGATTTCAGCTCCATATCGATCAAGATGGCCAAAGCTCAGGATATTTCGCTGACCCCAAATGAAATCACGGGCATCTGCGGACGACTGCGCTGTTGCCTGGCCTATGAATACCCCGCGTATGAAGAGGCGTTGAAGAATTTGCCAAAAAAGAAAAAGTTGATTCAAACCCCACTTGGTGAGGGCAAGGTCAATCAATTGATCCCAATGGCAGAAACCGTTATTGTCTGGATCCCCGAATTGGGAAATCGAAAATTCACCCGGGAAGAGCTTGAATCCGGTGTAATGGCTGAAAAGAAGCAAGAACCAGAACGCATTCATGTATTTGAGGAATCCGCGAATACGGATGTCGAAATGCTTAAGCTAGCCCCGATCCCTGAACCCAAAAGACCGGCGCGTCAGGAACAGAGGAATTCGAAGGGTCGCAACCCACGTCGTGACAATCCTCGATCTTCTTCGTCGAGCAATGCTACCGGAACAGCAACGGACAGCTCGGGGAAGCAAACCGGACGCCCTGAGCGAAGTCAGAATAAAAAGCGCAGTTGGGATTCAAAACATGACAAATCTCAGCCTTCCAGTGGACAAAACCAGCCGAACACAAATCAGCATCGGCGGAGCAATCAACAAGGCAGCCCAAACCGTACAGAAAAACCAACAGACCAGCCAGAAACTGGTAATGGGGATGGTCAAGCCCAAAAATTCAGGAGACCAAGAAGAGAATGGATCAAAAAGAGTTAAACTGGGCGGCAGGAACCAAAATTTTAGTTATTTTGGCCCATCCCGACGACCCGGAATTTTTTATGGGTGCCACCATTGCCTCCTGGACGTCAGCAGGTTATAGAGTTCAATATGGTCTTTTGACGGATGGTGCAAGAGGGGTGAGCGCTGCGTATCCCGATTGGAATCTGCTGCCCGAAATTCGGAAAATGGAACAAAAGAATGCTGCTGCAGTCTTGGGAGTAGACGAGATCGATTACTTTGGATATCCGGATGGCTACCTCAAAGCGAGCCTGGAACTTCACAAAAGATTGGTTGCCTTTATCAGGAAGGTAAAACCGGATATCCTGGTGACCTGCGACCCGAATATGCTTTTCAGTCATGGACGGTATGTTAACCACCCGGACCATCGGGCTGCCGGGCAAATTGTGGTGGATTCTCTTTTCCCAGCCGTCGGAAACACCAGCTTCTTCCCTGAACTCATGGATGAGGGCTTGATGCCCTGGCAGGTGAAGGAACTCTGGTTGTGCCTTACCAATGAACCTGATTTCCTGCTGGACGTGGAAGCATACTGGAAAAGACGCTATCAGGCTTTATGCGAACACAAGTCACAAATTGGTGATCCTGAAGTCTTACTGCAGCGCTTGACCGCAAGGAAAGGCAACGTTCAGGAACCCTATAAAGAAGGATTCAAGCGCATCATCTTCGGAGGTTAGATTGAAAATCTATGACCAAGCCCGTGAACTCTTACCCCGGATTGTCGATGACAGGCGGCATTTTCACCAGCATCCGGAATTGGCTTTTCAAGAATTTGAAACCGCAAAACTTGTTTCCAAGCGCCTGGAAGCGTTGGGTTATGCTGTAAGAAATGGTGTAGGTCAAACCGGTGTGGTCGGACTTACGCAAGGTGAACCTGGCCAACCAGTGATAATGCTACGTTTCGATATGGACGCGCTGCCCCTGACTGAAGCCAACGAAGTCGAATACAAGAGTCAAACCGATGGCAAAATGCATGCCTGTGGACATGACTCCCACACCGCAAGCGGACTAGCGGTGGCTGAGCTGATTATGCGGAATAGAGTGGAATTCCCTGCAACCATCAAACTTGTCTTCCAACCTGCCGAAGAAATCGGGTCCGGCGCACCAGCAATGATTGCAGATGGCGTACTGGAAAATCCACGTCCGGATTATGTACTTGGAATGCACGTTTGGAACGAAAAACCTGTGGGTTGGGTAGGGTTAACAGCCGGGCCGGTTATGGCTGGATGTGATGAGCTGTTTATCAAAATAGAAGGCAAAGGCGGTCATGGCGGCGTACCTAATTCGGTAAAAGACCCAATCGTGGCAGCCGCGAATGTGATCATGAGCCTGCAGACCATCGTCTCGCGCAACCTGAGCCCCTTCGAAAGTGCGGTGCTTTCAATCGGAAGTATCCATGCTGGAACTGTCAGCAATATCATTCCGCCCGCGGTGGATATGGTGGGCACGTTGCGCTCTTACTCAAGCGAAGGCAGGGACCTGGTACTGCAACGGGCAAAGGAAATTATTGAGAATGTAGCGGCAGGAATGGGCTGCGTGGGTACACTTGAAAACCGTGGAGCCATGCCCCCAACCATCAACAATCCTGAAGTTACCAAGCTGGCCGTCGAAGCGAGTTATGCACTGGGTATTGACCTGGTAATCGATGAAAACTTCCACACAGCGGGTTCAGAGGATATGAGTTACTACCTGAACGAGATTCCCGGCATGTTCATGTTCGTTGGGTCCGCTAATGCTGAAGCGGGAAAGTCTTACCCACACCATCACCCACGCTTTGATATTGACGAGAATTGTTTACCAATTGGCATTTCCTTAATTCTCGAGACTGTTCAAGGTTTGATCAAAACAGGCTCTTAAATGGCTGAATTAATTGGCGTTACTGGCAAGAGCGGGGTGGGAAAAACCAAAGTCTGCCAGGAAATTGTTCAGGCAGCCAAAAGCAACGAATACTCTGTTTTCGGTTTTTATTGCCCAGCGGTCTTTGAGAATGGTGAAAAGACCGGCATTGAAGTTAGCCTGCTACCTGGCGAGGAAACTTACCTGCTTGCGACGCTCGGAGACCGAACAAACTGGCTTCAAATTGGGTGTTGGTGGATGGACCCTAACATTTTTGACCTGGCGAACAGACATTTGAATTCTTTTAGAGGAAGTGACCTCTTGCTGATTGATGAAATTGGCCCTGCTGAAATTGAAGGCAAGAAAGGCTGGCCGTCAGCGTTGAAATTACTGCAAAATGATCGTTTTAAGATTGGTGTGGTAAGTTTCAGACCGGCATATATCGAATTTTTCAAAGAAGCGTACCCTGCCATAAAAGTGATTAATCTTGATGAGGGCGGCCGGGCTGAGGTCCATCATTTGGTGAAGCGCCTCTGCAAGTCTGACCTGCCTTCTTGAGCTTGGATATAATCTACGCATGGAAACAAATACAGAAACCAGCATGAGTTTACGGGACCATCTGGAGGAACTGCGGCATCACTTGCTGTTGAGCTTAATTGGCCTGGCTATCGCCGTGGCCGTTGCCTTTATTTTCACACCGCGTGTGATTGATTTTCTGGCAGCGCCAGTTGGCGGAATTGCCCGTTTACAAGCCATCGATGTCACTGAGACCATCCAAGTCTACATGAAGGTCACACTGCTGGCGGGTGTTATTTTGGCATCACCATGGATCTTCTACCAACTCTTTCTTTTTATCGGAAAAGGTCTGACCAAAGCTGAAAAAAAAGGATTGTTGATCGCCATTCCCTTTGTGACTTTGCTGTTTGTGGCAGGTACTTTCTTTGCATTCAAGGTTATGTTACCTCCGGCAATGCAGTTCTTTTCAGGATTACTCGAGATCCAGACCGTCATTCGCATCCGATCTTATTTCGATTTCACGGTCAATCTGATTTTTTGGATTGCAATAAGTTTTGAAATCCCGTTAATTTTCTACATTTTAGCCCGCTTTGGTTTTATTTCGGCAACTCAGATGACCAAAGGGTGGCGGATCGCTGTCATCGCTGTGGCACTGCTGGCGGCCTTGATCACCCCCACGCCAGACCCTGTGAATATGGCGATCTTTATGATCCCACTTTTTGGATTATATTTACTAAGCATATTGTTAGCGCGGCTGGCACAAAAAAATCGTGCGTCCGCAACGAAGGAGTAAGTTATGGGTATCGGATGGCCTGAAGCTATTCTTGTGATTGTGATCATCCTCTTGGTCTTTGGCGTTGATCGTATCAGCCGGGTGGCAGGAGAGATGGGTAAAGGCGTAAAAGCTTTTAAAGAAGGTTTGAATGGTGGGGAGAAAAACGCCAATCCTGCTGAAAATGGCGAACCAAATGATAAAACCGAAGGCAAGTAAGCGTAGCTGCAGCAAGTAAGCATGCCATTTCTTAACTTAGGTTGGTCTGAAATTACCTTCATCCTGATAATCGGGTTTATTCTGCTTGGACCGGACAGAATTACCAAGACAGGCAAGGACCTTGGCGAGTGGCTTGGAAAACTCAAGAAAAACGCCACCTTTCGCGAGGTCATGAAGACGACGGATGAAATCCGCAGCTATCCCCGCAAGATCATGGATGATGTACGCTTTGAGGATTCCATTCTCTTTGATGATCCCTCAGTTTTTGATGATCGTATGCGTGAACACCCCATGCGCACGAGCGGAAGCGAGCACCCCAAGATTGAGCCAGCTCCGGAGAACGCATCCAAAGAAGAAGATAGCAAAAACCAGGCTTGACGGCCTGGTTTTTGCAGATCTGGCAAAAGATTATCCCCGCATCAGAGTTTTAAAAGTGTTCATCATATTTGAGAATGCCTGACCAGTATCCTGGGGGATAGGGTCAGATTGATGATTGAATGCTGCTTCAAAGATGGCAAGCAATTGACTTTCCGTAAATTGATTGGCAAAGGCCATGATCTTGCCTGGATTACCAAGAATTTGCGGTAAGTCCGCAATGAATCGTTGCTTGACGATGGAAGGGATTTGAGCATATTCAATCACATTCTCAACGCGTTTAAAAATCGGTGTTTCATCTTTGTAAGCCTTAACGCCTTGCAGAGTCAATTTCAAGGCTTTCTTGGCTGGTAGCTCCCCAAAATCAATACGCAAAATGTGCTGAGACTGATCGTAATGCCAGGAGGGTTGAATACTTTCTGTATCCACAAGGCAAGCAAGCGAAGTTGGGGAGGTAAGGCCGAAAACCTCCAGACGCCAGTTTCGATCTTCAGGTACCTCTGGTAAGTCGCCCTGACGTGGGCTGATTGTAAACTGCCAGGTTTCGCCGCTAAGCTCCTGCTGAATTTCGGTGATTGAATATTTACCATTTAGGTACGCCTGGGAGATGCCATCATCTTCATAAAGGCTGAATGTGCTGGCTTTGCCAGGCACCGCCCGAATTGTAAGCGCAGTGGGTAGATCAGTGCCATTGCTAGAACCATCATCATTCAGGGGGACGAGCGCTCCGGAAGAAATGAACGCAGGTATGTCCTCT
>CAYVRH010000002.1:31251-34553 GCA_964452955.1 uncultured Anaerolineaceae bacterium
CACCGCTGTCCAGGAGCCGCCCTGCAGGTACTCGCCCGTGAAGAAGTTGTACCAATCACCCTGCGGTAGCCAGACGACCTGCCGCGAGAGCCCTAAGTTTGTGTCAATCGGTTTGGTGAAGGGGGCTGCCAGAATCTGCTGGCAAAATAGATAAGATTGGGGAGAGGTGTATGCAGCCGCTGCATCAGGCCAACGATAATAGAGTGGCAGAATGGGTGGTTCACCGGTGGTCGTATTTGTCCAAGAGGCGTTATAGAGCAAGGGAATCAAACGATGACGCAATTGCATGGCTTGACGGGCGGCTTCTTCCACATCCAAACCGTGTTTCCAAGGCAAGCGTTCACAATAGTGGTTATTTGTCGAATGCAGGCGGAAAATGGGGCTAAAAACGCCGTATTGAACCCATCTCAGGTACAACTCATCATTTTCAATTCCCTCGCAATGTCCACCGATATCATGGCTCCACCAGCCAAAGGCGACGTTGCTGGCGGTGGCAGTGAAGTAGGGCTGGAAGGCAAGCGTCTCCCAGGAAACGATGGTGTCGCCAGAGAAACCGATTGGGTAACGATGACCTCCCAAACCAGGCCAGCGCGAGAAGACAAATGGCCGCTTGCTGAGATCCCGCCCCAGGTCAAAGTAATGCAGGTGGTTAAGCCAATAAAGTGGATCCAGGCCGGCAGTCTTTGTTTTGGTGCCTTGCTGCCAATCAATCCACCAGAAATCAATGCCTTTTTCTTCCATTGGGTGGTGCAGCAGTTCAAAATATGCCTTGGTAAAATCCTTGGACGCAATGTCAAACGCAACAGGTTTTTTTGTTTGCGGATCGATACCAAGTGCTTCCGCCATCTGCGGATAAACTTGCTCGTGGCTGTGAATACCTTCCGCGGGGTGCAAATTAAGCGCCGTGTGCAATTTCTGGTCGTGCAAAAAGCGCACAAAGCCGTATGGGTCAGGGAAGAGCTCTTTGTTCCAGGTATAGCCCGTCCAACCAGTGGAGGCGTTTCCAGTTTTGGTTAAATGCCAGTCCATATCCACAATACAGACCGAAAGCGGGATTTGGTGCGTTTCAAAATCGCGCATGAGTTGGGTCAGATCTTCCTGGGTGTACGTCCAGAAGCGGCTCCACCAGTTGCCAAGCGACCACCGCGGCAGAAGACCCGGCTTACCGCTCAGGTCCTGGTAATCCTGAATCGCCTGCAAAAAGTCTTTTCCATACCCAAAAAAATAAAAATCCTTTTTGAAGGGATCTGCGGCGCGCGGTTGCAGCCAGCCATCATCCGAAAAAACCAGAGTGTTTGAGTCATTCACCAGGCTCCAACCACTGTGGGAAACCAAACCACGATCCAAGGGGATTGGTCCGTCAGCGCGGTCAAGCGTTCGGGCAGTTCCTTTGAGATTGCTATAGTCAGCATCGCCAAAATGCCACTCATAGCCGGTTTCCTTAAGCACAATATTCAGATCACGCCAGAAAAATTCTCCGTTGAGCTTGTAACTCAAATAAAGGAAAGCAGTTTCAATATGCAGCCAACCGTTTTCTTCCCAGGTCTTGAAATCGGGGATTGGCTGATCTCGATACCAAAAGACCTGCGATGGCCTGTCCTCAAATTCCTGAGCTGCATCGTATTCAAGGCGAATAAGGCGGTCTTTTAGAACGCTAAATCGAGCTTTACCAGATTGAACGATAGCAGAAGGGTGTGCAAGAGGTCTGAAATCAGGGCAGAAAAATGACATGAAGGCTCCTCGACTTGGGTTAATACTCCAATTGTAACTTTCAAGCGCAAATTTATCGAAAATGAGCATTATTCAAGCTCCAAAAGCACCTGGACTGATAGAATTAGGCAATTTTGCGGAGGTTTCAATGACAGAAGTAGATAACATAACAGACGATTTGGCTCATCAGGAGTTCATTGATCAGGCTGATGAGAGTTCCGAGGACGCCGTAGTGACCAGGAGTAAGTGGCAGACACTTGTAGCTTTATCCCTAGGTTACTTTGTGGACCAGGGTGAAGCGCAGGCTATGTCCATTTTCAGCCCTGTTCTCAGGCAGCTCTGGGGACTCTCTATCATGAATCTCTCGCTGATAACATTTGTGCGTTCTTTACTCCAATCTCTCAGTTCGCCTGTTTGGGGTTACCTGGCTGATAAATACAACCGTAAAAAGGTAATTTTTTGGGGAACAGGTATTTGGGGAGTCTGGACCATCATGGTCGGGCTGACGCAAAATTTTAGCCAATTATTGGCGATCAGAGTGATTTCTGGTATCGGGCTGGGATGCTTGATGCCGGCCACTTTCTCAATCGTCGCGGATACATTTGCCCCAAAAATCCGTGGCAAGATGTTGGGGATTCTTGAAGCCATTGGCACCCTGGGTATCATAATTTTCACGGTGCTCTTAAGTACACTTGCTACACCCGAGGGATGGCGCTGGGGATTCATAATCTTAGGCGCGGCCAGTGTGCTTTCAGGTTTGCTGATCATGATATTGGTGAAAGAGCCTATCCGCGGAGGCGCAGAACCTGAAATGAAGGGAAAACTGACAGCGCGAGATGCAGACCGCTACAAAACCTCCGTGGACGGGATCAAGAAGGTGTTAGCTATTCCGACAATCCGGGTTGCCATCTTGCAAGGCCTGGCGGGTTCAATGCCATGGGTCATCATGGGAGCATTTTTCATCCTCTGGTTGGTTGAAAAGCGTGGGCTAAGCACACAGGAAGCCCCGCTGATCTTTGGAGCAATCATGATCGGAATGGCCTTCAGTGCCATCATTGGCGGCATTCTGGGCGATTGGGCAGAAAAGAAAAGTCCTAAATACGGGCGCACGATTATTGGACAAATTTCTGTATTCTCTGGAATTCCACTGACGTATATTCTTTTGACCCAAACAACATACTGGTCGATGTTTCAGATTGCCTTGTTCAGTTTCTTCACAGCGTTATTTATCGGATGGCCTGGTAAAGGTTCCAAAGAACCAATGATGCAAGGCGTGGTTCCTCCGGAGTTGCGGTCTACGGCTTTCGCAGCGACCACCTTTATTGAAAGCGGTTTTGCGGCCATCGTTGCGCTGCTTTTTGGCTTCCTGGCAGATAAGATTGATTTGCAGACAGCCATGCTTTGGACAATTCCCTTCCCGTGGCTACTGTGCGGGTTGCTTTTTTCAGGTTTTTACTTCACTTACCCCAAGGATTCGCAGAGGTTGCGGGCAACCATGTTGGAGCGAGCTCAAGAGCTCGGCATAGAAACCAGCAAAGAAGAGTAATCGAGGAAACAAAAAAGAGATCGCTGATGCGATCTCTTTTTTTTCT
>CAYVRH010000003.1:0-21169 GCA_964452955.1 uncultured Anaerolineaceae bacterium
TTCTGCTCCACCGAGAACTGAGCTGCTAAAGTGGGATCAATCGTGTTCGTGATTGAGGGTGTCTCAGTCGGGGGTGGGTCAATGACAGGCACAGGGCCGTTGATCAATTGCGCCTTCGGAATGTAAATCCAACCTTTACCCCCCGGTCCGGCAGGATAGACAATCTGGATATAGTTGCCGAAGTATCCGAGGGCGGGCGCGGTTTGCCCAGTAATCATGATGCCTACTTTCGGATAAGTCGCGTTAGGTCCCGAGCGAATATTTGCCGGCTCGTCTTCCGCCCCTATCACAATGACGAAGGGTCCCTGGGGGCTGCCGGTCACCGTGGCCATATCGACTGTTGGAAATTGGGCATATACATCAGAAATCATCCTGGGGCTGCCAAGCGCGAATATGGCTGAGAGAATCAACACCAATATCACGAAAAATCGGTATATCGAGGTTTTGTGGTCCGTTTTGAGGTTTGGCTTCATCAATTGCCGATTATAATCTAAGAGTTGCTCCCTGTTTTCAGAGGTTCTTTTATGAATATTCGCATTTATCATGGAAATGTAACACCCACAATCTTCGCCAGGGCATTATTTGCCAGATATAACGCAGGCAATTTCCAGGTTCAGGCCTATGGAAATGATTCCACGCTTAACCTACAAATTTTCACCCGCCCTAAACGCAGGGCAGGTGGCGAAACAGGATTGACAGTCAATCTCAGCCAGGTTGAAGACGGCGTTAGTGTTCAGGTAGGCAAACAGCGCATGCTCGGATTGGCCGCGAACTTTGGAAAAACCGCGCTCGATGCTTTCCGCAACCCCTGGTCTTTGCTTGGTAACTTGGATGATATCGCCCAGGACGTCGAATCGGTACAGTTGGAAGATGCGGTCTGGTCGGTAATTGACAAAGTAGCCCGCCAATACAATGCCGGAGAAGCTCTAAGCGAGCGCCTAAGTAGCGTTAAGTGCTCCTATTGCCTGACAGGAAACAAAGTTGGTGAAGGCAATTGCGTGGCCTGCGGTGCCCCTCTCGGTGATTTGCAACCTGATACTTGTAAGCGCTGTGGTTATGTGCTCTATGCGAATGAATTTATTTGTCCTAATTGCGGTACGCCTGTTGTGAAATCAGAATAAAGGAATTTGTCATGATACAAATCATTACAGATACGACCTGCAGCATTCCCGTAGACGACCTGAAACATCAAGGTATTCACTTCGTTCCTCAGATCATTACCTTTGGGAGTGAATCATTCGAGGATGATTACCAGATTTCCAGTTACTACTTCCTCGAGAGGTTAAAATCCAGCACGAAACTTCCCGGCACCGCGGCTCCACCTCCAGCCCTTTACAAGCCCATCTTTGAGAAAATTTCCGCAGCCGGCGATGTAGGTCTCATCCTCACGCCATCAAGCCATTTAAGCGGTACTTTCCGCAGCGCTACGCTTGCCAGGGATGAATTCGCCAGTGACAAGATCTTCATTCTGGACACGCTTACCGTTGCCGGCGGTTTTGGCCAATTAGTTCTGAGGGCCAAGAAGATGGCCGATGCTGGCTCGACAGTCTCAGAAATCATGGCAGAAATCAGCAATTTGAGCCAACGCGAAAAATTATTTTTTCTCGTGAACACGCTCGATTACTTGCACAAGGGCGGCCGCATCGGCAATGCCTCAAAACTGATAGGCAGCTTGCTACAGATCAAACCAGTGCTCACACTGAAGGAAGGACTTATCACGCCCTTTGAAAAAGTGCGCACCTTCAAACAGGCTGTGAAACTGATTGAGGATCTTACCTGCGAAATACTCACGGATAACCCGGATGGCATGCCTTCCATCGCGCAAGCGGACAATCTGGAAGAGGCTAATGCCCTGGCTGATCGCATCATGGCTCGTGCTCAAACTTCTGAGATCCCAATCTATGATGCTCCTCCAGCGATTATCGTCCATGCTGGACCTGGCTTAATTGAGACAAGCTGTTTCAGTAAATCATAAATGCAGCCAGATTTCCCGCTGGAGAGAGTCATTTACCAGGATTCTGATATTCTGGTAGTCAATAAGCCGTCAGGTTTATTGACCATTCCCGATGGTTATGACCCTTCTTTGGGCACACTGGCAGCCCAGCTCGAAGTCCGATTTGGCCGGGTGTGGGTAGTGCACCGCCTGGATAAAGACACCAGCGGTCTGGTGCTTTTTGCCCGCCATGCGGATGCTCACAAAGAACTAAACCGCCAATTCCGCGAACGTGAAGTGCAAAAATCATACTTTGCTTTGGTGACACCTTCTCCTGACTGGGAAATTCAAACTGTAACCCTGCCATTAATTATCAATGCGGGGCGTAGCCACCTCACCAAGGTGGATACCAGCCATGGAAAACAGGCAGAGACAAGCTTCACTGTTCTTCAAAGGAAACTAAATTCATGCCTCTTGACCATCCAGCCTAAAACCGGTTATCGTCACCAAATTCGTGCCCATCTTTACGTGCTTGGCATGGGAATATTTGGGGATGGTTTATATAAACCACCCAGCCTGGCCCCCCATCAATCCATGGCTCCCCGCTTAATGCTTCAGGCTTGCAGCCTCGCATTCACGCACCCTGCCACCAATCAAACCCTTTCATTTTTGCTTTCGTTGGACCCTGACCTCCAGAGCTTCTGGGAACGCCTTTGATGGCCGCGTGAAAATGATTGCGGACTGAATTGCTTCAAATGTTATAATCTGACCGATGCCAAGCAAATTACTTTCTTCTCGCTCTTTTACCGCGTATTACCGCAATTTAGCCCCCATCGCCGATTATGCCATGCAATATGCCAGGGATCTTGGCTTTGATAACAAAGCTCTTTATGCGATTGAACTCGCGCTGGATGAAGCCTGTGCGAATATCATCGATCATGGTTATGAAGGCGAAGGTAAAGGTTCCATAGACATTGGCCTCACGCTTGAGGATTCTCTCTTTGTCATTAAGGTTGAGGATAAAGGTCAGGCTTTTGACCCTGAAACCATCCCCTCCCCGGATCTGACCAGCCCACTCGAAATCCGTAGCGAGCGCGGTCTTGGTGTATATACGATGCGCAAGTTGATGGACCGTGTGGAGTTTAGCCGCTGTGAAGGCAAAAACTGCTTGTTATTGGTAAAGCATCTCCCTTGTCCGTAGGCTGATGAAAACAAAAATCGCCGCTGACTTGCTCGACTTGTTGTTGCAGGCTAATAACCTGGTTGACCTTGCAGGTTTTGAAGCCTTATTTTCCGATTTTGCCGCCAGGCAATGGGTTTCCAAACTCGCATTTGTGATCAAATCCGAGCCTGGCGATCAAGGCTGGCTTCCGTTTTCCCCTGACGAGGTTCTCCTCGAAGAAATCAACAGACTCGAAAAGACTGACAAAGAAACTGAATTTTTCACCCAAAAATCACAGGAATTTGGGATTCTCTTACCTCTTCAAGCTGGCGGCTCACAGATCGGGTTTGTCGTCTTCCAACGAAATCTGGCCAGGTTCAGCGCAGAAGAGATCAACGAATTACGTGCATTTAGCGATATTGCCGCTAACATTCTCCAATCTTTGCGATTTTCGAGCATCCAGGATTACCAGGACCGTACCTTCGATCTCATTGCCAACCTGGCATCTAAATTGGCTGGAATTACCAAGCTGGATACGCTCAGGCAGGAAGCTTGTCGCGTTATCGCTACCGAATTGAATTATTACTATGTGTCACTCTGGAGCGTCGACGAAGAAGCAGGCACGCTAAATTTTGAAGCTTATGCCAGTGGAAATAATGGTTCTGATATCGGGCCACTCGTTTTGCACGACAAAATTTCTCTTGGCCAACACATTATTGGTAACGCGGCTGCTACTGGAAACAACTTCTTGGTTGCTGATGTCAGCAAGGATCCCCTCTACTTTGCGGCCGATGCCCTTCCAGAAACCCAATCTGAACTGGCGATTCCACTCAAAGTAGGCAATCGAGTGCTTGGAGTTCTTGATCTGCAATCGGACATTAAAAATGCCTTCAGCCAGGCCGATTTAACCATCTTGCGTGCCTTGGCAGATAGCATTGCCCTGGCTATCCATCGCGTTGGGTTGTACGCAACCCTGGAATTGCGCAACGATCAATTGGATTTGATTGCCAGAGTAAGCAAATCGCTTACCAGTGTGTTGGATCTTGATACGCTGCTTAACCAAATAACTCAAATGATGGCCGACGAGTTTAATTATCAGATCGTGCAGATTTTCCTCGTTGAACATGCTCCCCTGCGCATTCAGTATCGAGCTGGCAGCGGCGTTATGGCTGAAAACTATAAGGGAATAACCTACACGATCGACCTGAAATCCAAACTTGGTCTCATCCCTGAAGCCATTCGCACTGGGAAAATCCAGTTTGTTAATAATGTCAGTGAAGACCCCAAATATCTTCCCAGTCCATTTAAGGATCTCAAAGTTGGTTCAGAACTGGTCGTTCCACTGGAATTTGCAGGCAGGGTGATTGGCGTTTTGGATGTTCAGGATGAGCGGATCAACGCCTTTTCTGAAGTGGATGTAGATCTTCTCATGACCCTCTCTGCCAATATCTCAATCGCCGTGCGAAATGCATCTCTTTATAACACGCAGCTTTGGCGCCGCGAGGTAGCAGAGAGCCTTAGGGATATTGCACTTTCCTTAGCAAAAAGCCTGCCCTTTAATGAAACGCTGCAAAAAATCCTTTCCAGCATCCTAAAAGTACTCCCCAGCGACCTTGCTCTCATCGCGCTTTTTGAGCCCGAAGAACAACATCAAAATTCCGAATACGGATCTCTCAAACTGCATTCCTACACGAGCCCCTCGGACCTGTCCCTAGCAAAGGGCTTGACTTTGGAATCCGATTCGGCTTGGTTCATGCAGGGTTTTGAAACTCTGCATCCGGTTATTCGTCAGGCAGGGATGCCAGATCAGATCATCACTCTACTTGGCTTCCCTGATGAAGCTTCAGCCATCTCAGCGCCACTTACCGTGGGTGATAAACGCGTGGGCGTGCTCATTCTTTACAATGCCAAACCTTTCCGCTACGGAAGCGAAGCCACCCGTCTGGCTTCAACATGGTCAGGTTACATCGGCATCGCGCTCGAAAACCAAGCCTTGGAGGAAGAAACTGAAGCCCAAAGTTGGCTTTCAACAATCCTTCTGCAAGTTGCTCTTTCAACACAATCAATCACTGAGGTTGGAGAGCTAACTGAGGTCATGGGTCAGTTGATCATGCTGCTAATTGGTGGACGGGCTGGTGGCATCGTCGCCTATGATTCCGAACACAACGCCTTCACCCTCAATGCTGTCTTCGGCAATGCAGGAACTGGCAATATCCTGCCGATTGAGTTTTCCGAGGTTGATGCATTGGCAAAAGTCATCAAAACCCAGGCCTTCACAGCTCTGCCAGGCCGTGTATTTGAAAAAAATATTCGTGACTTGTTTGATCTGTCTGCAGAATCCACGGTCTTACTTATCCCTCTTACGGAACATGATCGGCCTTTGGGTCTGCTTTTACATGTAGGCAACGCGGATTACATCGATCTGCCCCCAGAGCAAGTTCTGGGAAAACAAGCGATTGCCATTCTACAAGGCATCGCCCAGCAAACGGCTCTAACGTTACAAAACATCTCCCTGGTCTCCGCTGCGGAAGAAGAAACCATGGTTTCTTCTTTCTTGCTGCAGGTGTCCAAAATCCTGGTTGGGTCTTCGTCTCTCGCGGATGGATTGGACCAGACCATCCAGATGCTTTATGACATATCAGGGTTTGATAACCTGGCATTCCTGCGGTTTGATTCAGATGCCTATTTTTACGAAATCTCAGATCGCGTTGTGGACCAAAATAGCCCGTACTTTTTTGTTGAGCACGGCATAATTCAGGAGAAACAACTGCCTTCAATGCAGCTGTTCAGCGCGGCAACTGCACGGATTTTGCCGTTTGAAAAGCTTTCATTCCTGCTGATGCCAAACCCGGATGCTCCGAAAACTCAGACATCACTCTCGAAGAAAAATCAGGTCTGGATCGTTGTGCCAGTCATGGCTCAAAATGAATGTTTTGGGCTTATCCTCGCCCTCGACTCGCGTGCTACAGGTCATAAGCAACGTGTTGAGCTTTTGCTTGGTCTGGCTCAGCAGATTGCTGCTGCCCTGCAGATGGCTCAGTTCCATCATGTGCGCCACCAACAAAACCTGGTTGAAAAAGAACTCAACTTGGCCAGACAAATCCAGAAAAACTTCCTACCCGAGGTCCTTCCGAAGATCGCGGGCTACCAGACCGCTGTCACCTGGCAAACAGCCAAGCAGGTGGGAGGTGATTTTTACGATCTATTTAAAATTGATGATACCCATTGGGGCTTTGTCATCGCTGATGTATCGGATAAAGGTTTGCCTGCTGCCCTATACATGACCGTCGCCCGGACGCTCATTCGAGCCATGGGCATTGATTCGGTTTCTCCAGCCGCAACCCTGACAAAAGTAAACCACCTTCTGCAATTGGATGCCAAGGGTGGTTACTTTATCACCTCCTTCTATGGCGTGCTTGATTTGGCAGATAATTGCATGACCTACAGCCTTGCTGGCCACAACCCGCCGGTCAGCCTTGATTCAGGATCTGGAACCGCCGCCATGCTTGAAAAAGGTGGGGTGGCTCTGGGTATATTTGACCCAGTTACCTATTCAGACGAGAAAATTGTCTTCAAACCAGGGGACTCACTTGTGCTCTATACCGATGGGGTCAATGAATCAACCACAAGCAATGGTGATCTTTTTGGCAATAGCCGTATGTTGAAAACCTTGCAAGCCAATTTGGAAAAAGATCCCTCCGAAATCGTTTCAAATCTGATTGAAGCTTTGGATAAGTTCAAGGGAAGCAATCCCCCATCTGATGACGTGACCTTGTTGGTCGTAAAACGGCAATAATTATTGGCAGATCAGAACGGGCACATTCACTTTATTCAGGATTTCATCCACATCCGTACCGATGATTCGGTCGAGCAGTCCAGTGCCTGTATAGCCCCCGCATATGACTGTGCTGATATCTAATTCGCTAACCAGACTGTTTACCCTTTCCGCCAGATTTCTGCCCTCTTCAACAACATAATGGTAAGCCAGGCTATTTTTATCCAAATAGCGCTTGGCTTCATCAACCTGTTTGCTTAAATCTACGCCAGGGGTATCCAGGCTAAGTAGAGTAAGGCGGGAGCCAAATGCCGCCGCGAAGTAAGCCGAGATAAACAAGCCTTCCTTGCTCTTAAGGCTGCCATCATAGAGCAGAAGCAGATCATCCAGAGGGCGGGCTGAACCCTTCACTATCATGATTGGCCGCTTCCCCAGCCGCAAAATCGCAGGGATTCCGTGTGAAAGGCGACTAATCCACGATCCCGTCATTGGGAAGTTGAGTTTCAATACCAGCAAGTCGCTTAGCAGGCTTTGAGTGGCAACGGTCTTTGAGATATTGCCTTCCACTGTCAGGAATTTTCCGCGGACACCCGCTTCCTCGAGTATGGTTTTAAATTGACCTTCCAGATCTTGTTGGAATTCCTGCTCGCTTTCGGTTCCCTGAACAACATGCAAGCCCCGGATATTACCATCCAGGCAACGGTTTACGTAAACTGCCTGCCTGACAGCTTCCATATTCTCGTCTGCTTCACTTAGTCCCACCAGAATGTCGCGAAACATACATTCCTGCAGCGGAATTTCCTGGGTTACTGAACTGCCATCCTGTAGAACCTCATCGACCACCTGCCCAAGCTTGGCAGCCGTCGGACGCAAGGTTTTGCCATCCATCAAAGCGGTATACTCCAGAGCATTTTCAGCGGAAATGGGTACTTCCAACATCTCCTGAAGTCTGGTTTGTTGGTCCAAAACCCAAAGGTAAAGATCAGTGATGGTGAAATCTTTCATCACACCCTGTAAACCAGAATCACTGATCACTCCCACAACAGGTAGGTAAACCTGATCGTACCAATGCAGTGCGGCTTCCTTTTCTCCGACGTTCTGTTCAGTTTCGAGCCCCATATAGTAGCGGTGAACCGCGATGTGCTCCTGCAGAAGGTCGTAGTTGTGGATGTTATTCAGAGTGAAATCAACCCCAGGGATGTATTCATCCAAGCGTGTGGCTTCCAAAAAGTCTGCGTAAGCAGCTTTACGGATCAGTTCTTCTGCTGAGATATTACTATCGATGGGCACCTTGGTGCGTACTTCAGTAACATAAGCCTCAATTTCTTCAAAACCTGCTTGCTTGGCGACTGAGACGCGGTGGTTGCCATCAAGTACAAAATAGGCGTCGCCAATTCTGTACAGATCCACGGGTGGCAATCCTTGAGCAACTGGGCTGATCATATGGGTCTTGACGTTCGCCCAGCGGCTTTCATCTGAGTCATTCAAGGGCAAAAAGTTGCGGTCAAAATCTGATGTTCTGCCCACACTTCCGATGATTTTGTTAAGTGGAACCATCTCGAGAACTTTATTGGATTTATTAACCGCGTGTAATTTGGCCGAAATCTCATCAAACTGCAGTAAATCCAGCGACTCACCTTTTACACCGGCCCAAAAGCGCTGCATGGCTGCTTTGCCCCTGGCCCGTTTAAAATCTTCAAGGGCTTTACGATAAGTCGCAATATCTCTTTCCATACTTCCTCTGACCCTATTATCGTACGATTCAGTAATGAAGTAAAACTGCTGTCTCAACTAAGAAACAGCCTGCTCCTCGACTATTTCAGGCACCTGGCGAATTCCATGCAGGCGGTGATGGCATACTCCATGCTATAATTTTCTTTCCGGAGCAAGCAAGCCAGATATGACGATTCACCCACAACCTTCCCACCCTGAATACCTTGTCATTGGTCACTTAACCTCAGACTTACTCGATGGAGACGGCTCAAAAATGGGCGGCACGGTCACTTACGCCGGGCTGACTGCCCTCGCCCTTGGCAATCATGTGCGTTTGCTCACCAGCTGTTCAGCTGAGATAGATCTCTTGACTCTGGCAGGGATCGAATCAAAGATCATTCCCTCTGACAAAACCACCACCTACAAGAACATCTCCTTCGCCACTGGCCGGGTGCAGTATATGTATGAGCGTGCTGAATGCCTGACAACGCTTTCTGTGCCTTCAGACTGGATTAATGCACCATTAGTTCACCTTGGCCCGATTGCTGATGAGGTTGATCCCCAGATTTTTGAGTGCTTTGTAGGCGCTTTTATTGGCATCACACCCCAAGGTTGGCTGAGAGGGTTTGATGCGCAAGGCAAAGTCTTCCCCATCGACTGGCATTACGACGAAAACCTGTTAAGACGCGCAGACGCTACCGTTCTAAGCCTTGAAGACCTTGGTGCTGACCCAACCAAGATTGCTTTCTGGCGCTCAGTCAGCAAAGTTTTGGTTCTCACTCGCAGCAAGCAAGGCGCTACAGTCTACGTCGCCAATAAGGCTTACGATTTTCCTGCCCCAGAAAAAGATCTGGTTGAGGATACTGGCGCGGGAGATATTTTCGCGGCCTGTTTTTTCCACGCCTTTTCGCAAACCCGCGATCCTTTCATGGCTGCCCCATTCGCGGTGGATTTGGCAGCCTGTTCGGTTACCCGCAGAGGTTTCGCTTCCATTCCAACCAGAGCGGAAGTTCAATTAATTGCTTCAAAATATGACATCAAGGTGGGAATAGATGACTAAGACCTACACCATCGTCAACCAAAAAGGCGGTGTGGGTAAAACCACTACCAGCATCAATCTCGGCGCATACCTGGGATTCTTTGGGCAGCGAGTGCTGCTCATTGACCTGGACCCGCAGGCCAATGCCACTTCTTGTTTGGGTATCGATAAGAACACGCTCAGCCAGGGCACCTATGAAGTTTTGATCAATAACCTCAAACCGCGTGAAGCGATATTGCACAATTCCCGTTTTGCCCTTTCCATGCTGCCCTCTACACCTAATTTGGCCGGTGCTGAAATTGAACTGATTGAATTAGAAAACCGCGAGCACAAGCTCAAGCAGGTCGTTTCTGACCTTCAAGGCAAATATGATTACATTTTGATTGACTGCCCGCCTTCCTTGGGTCTGCTGACGCTTAATGGCTTGATCGCTGCCAATGATGGGGTCATTATTCCGGTACAGACGGAATACCTGGCGCTGGAAGGCTTGGGGCAGCTTACGCAGACGCTCAGCCGCATCCGTGAAAACCTGGCCCCGGCTTTGGAGATTCGAGGCGTGTTGCTAACCATGTTCGATAGCCGCACCAACCTTTCCAACGATGTCATGCACGAAGTTCAAAAATTCTTCCCTCATAAAGTTTTCTCAAACTACATTCCCCGCAGCATCCGCCTTGCGGAAGCCCCATCTTTTGGGATGCCAATCTCGATTTACGCGCCAGAATCAAGCGGGGGCAAGGCCTATAAAGCCCTGGCAATTGAAATTTTGACAGCTGATGGGGTGGCTTTTGACCCCAATAAGGAGTGAAATGGTAAAAAAGACCGGTTTAGGGAAGGGATTGGAAGCACTCATCCCAGGCAACTGGGATAAGCCTGCCGATGAACCTCAAAAAACGGGCGAGCAAGTATCCTTGATAGCCATTGAGAAAATCAGCCCGAATCCACACCAACCTCGCTCCAATTTTGATGAATCCGCCCTTGAAGATCTTGCCTCCTCCATCCGTGAACATGGCATCATTTCGCCTTTGATAGTGGTTTCATCCCAAGTTCCGAATGCATACACTCTGATCGCGGGCGAACGCCGTTTGCGAGCAGCTAGACTTGCCGGCCTGGCTGAAGTGCCGGTAATCGTCCGTTCAAGCACCGAATTGGAACAACTTGAGTTAGCGATAATTGAAAATGTACAACGCGAGGATCTTGACCCGCTTGAACGGGCTTTAGCCTACCAGGCTTTGCTGGATGAATTCTCGCTCACCCATGAAGAAATATCCAAAAAGGTGGGCAAAAACCGTGTGACAGTTACCAATAGCTTGCGGCTGCTCAATCTGCCTGACGCTATCAAAAAAGGCCTTAGCGCGAAACTCATCACTGAAGGGCACGCCCGAGCCTTACTGGGGCTCTCAAATCCCAAGGCCATGGAACATGCCTACGAACAGGTCCAAAAGTCAGGTTTAAACGTCCGCCAAACCGAGCAGTTGGTTACCAGGCTGAATGGAACGCCTCTGCCTCAAAAGCCCAAACCAATACCAAGCGCTCTAGACAAGGACCTTGAAAACCAACTGCGCCGCCACTTCAATACTAAGGTGAGCTTGCAAAAAGGTCCTAAAGGCGGTAATCTGACCATCTATTTCTTCTCAGATGAGGAATTGAACAATATTTTGGACATCCTGGATTTCCATGGCTGATAAGTACTTCATCACTAATTGCTCGATTTATCAAAGCCGGGGAAAAGTTGTAAACGGCCAGTCTATCTTCGTAAATGGACCAATCATCGAGCGGATTGCTGCGATATCTGAATTGCGGGAATCCTTTGGCAACTTGCCCGAGATCGATCTACAAGGTGGACTGGTGTTGCCCGGCCTTGTGGATTCTCATTTGCACCTGGCCCAACTTGCTACTTATCTGCAATCCGTGGATTGTGAGTTGCCCGACAAAGCAGTCCTGCTTGAGCGTGTACGCCAAAAATCTGCCAGTACCAGTAGCGAATGGGTCCTGGGCTATGGATGGAACCAGAACCTCTGGGATAAACCCGAATTTGGCACCGCGGCAGAGATTGATTCAGTCTCTGGCGATAAGGCGGTTGTCCTTTTTGCCAAGTCATTGCATGCGCTCTGGGCCAACACAAAAGCCATGCAGTTGGCTGGAATAAACTATGCCACGCCCAATCCCGAAGGCGGTGCCATCCTGCGCTCCATTGCAGGTGACCCCACTGGAATCTTCCTGGAAAACGCCATGGGCCTCATTATTCAAGCCATTCCTGAAACTCCGGCTGAACAATTGGAGACTTATATTGATCAAACCCAAACGCATTTACTCTCGATGGGCATCACCGGAGTGCACGATTTTGACCGTTTTGAGTCTTACACGGCTCTCAAATCCCTTGAAGATGCGGGCAGACTGCATCTGCGGGTGGTCAAGAACTTGCCCGCAGACCAACTCGATACAGTCTTGCAGAGCGATTACCGCCGGTTTCTGAATACCAAACACCTGAGACCTGGCTGGATTAAAAATTTTGCAGATGGCGCGCTAGGCCCTCATAGCGCTGCCATGTTTGAGCCATACGAAGGCACCAATGACAGGGGTATGTTGCTGATCAACCGTGCTGAAATTCTCGAGATTGGCAAACTCGCCGTCAAACACCATTGGCCACTATCCATCCATGCCATCGGAGATGCCGCCAACCATGAAGTGCTTGAAGGCTACCGCTTGCTTCGGGCATTTGAGGCTCAGGAAGGTTACCCTGCCCTGCCACATCGCATTGAGCATGTCCAGTGCATTAGCCCTGCCGATCCAGACCTGATGCGCTCCTTGGGCATTATCGCCAGCGTCCAGCCCATTCACGCCACCTCAGACATGTTTACGGCCTCAAAACACTGGGGTAACCGCTGTGCTTACGCCTATGCATATCGCTCTTTGTTGGACGAGGGCATCTCTTGCGTCTATGGTTCAGATGCGCCAGTCGAAACCGCGAACCCCTTTCTTGGGATTCATGCGGCAGTTACCCGCCGAAAGTTTACCGGCGAGCCTGGTGAGGATGGTTGGTATCCCCAGCAGCGCGTGATGCTGTCTGAAGCATTGGATGGGTTTAGCTTCGCCCCCAACCAGCTTGCGGGCTTCAAAGATGGGCTCGCGCTTGAAGCTGGCTCGGTTGCCACCATGATCCTTTTGACTCAAGACTTATTCAAACTTGAACCGCAAGAGCTCGCCAATGTTAAACCCAAGATGACCATCGTTGAAGGCGAAATCCTTTTCGAGTCTTAAAATGGCTCTTAAGCTTGTTCCCACGCGCGATCTTGACCAGCAAGTCTGCCTCGAATTTCTGGGTTCCGATACCCTTGACTTTGAACATTTGGATTGGTTGAGCGCTCAGGAACGTTTGTTTGATCCACTCAGTTTCGCCCTCGTGGATGGGGATTCCATCAAGACCATCTTGTCTTTTTCAGCGGATGTTCCACAAGTTACTTGGATTTCATTTTTTGCGTCAGTGCGAGACGGTAAACATCCCACGTATTTTGATCTTATCTACACGCAGTCCTTGGGCTATTTAAAGTCTTATGGTGTGGAATATGTATACTTACTGGATTTGCGCCCATGGATGACACTCTTGGCTGAAACCCACGGCTTCACCCTTCAGGATAAAGTAATCAGCCTTTCTTACTCTCCAACTGAACTACTTGCCCAGCACTTGCCACCTGACGTTAGCATAAGCGAGATGCAAGCAACTGACCTGGAAGCAGTTCTGTTGCTGGATCGTTTGAGCTTTCCACCACAGTGGCAACTCAGCTCGCGCGGGCTTCAAAAACTTCTGCTGAACGGTGGGTTGCACTCTGTACTCACATATGAATCTCAATTGGTCGCCTATGCCATGCATAGTCGCTATGGTGCTTTTGCCCACCTTGATCGCGTTGCCGTCCTGCCAGGCTGGCAATCGCAAGGTTTTGGAAAGACGCTTATCAGCAATCAGATCTATTCCTTGATGCAATCCGGTGTAATCAAGTTTACTGTCAATACCCAGGGCAGCAACCTGCCTTCACAAGCCCTCTACCTCCACCTCGGTTACACCGAGACCGGAATGCCGGTGCCTGTTTTGGGGCATGCTATCCGATAAACATTCCCGTCCGCCTTTACAAGTCCTTTTGATTATGGCAAAATTTGCCAATTCTAAGTGAGGTGACCATGTCAAACGTAAAATCTCTGCGAAATGAAATTCGTGAAAAGGAAAAGGCTAAAAAAAAGCGCAAACTCTTAATCCCCATTGCGATAATTACTGTCTTGGTAATCATTTTCCTGGCCACCAACTTTTTATTCAAGTCCAGCATTAAGCCAACCGTCTATGCCAATGTGGATGGGCAGACAGTGGGCTTGGCATCAGCTCCAATCAAAGTGGAAGAATATTCCAATTTCAACTGTATTCACTGCAAGAACTTCTCTGATAATGAAGAAGAAGACTTTGTCAAAAACTACGTTGAGACTGGCAAAGTTCAATTCACTTTCCGGCATTTCCCATTCATCGATGACAACACTGAAAACGCAGTCGAAGCTGCTTACTGCGCGGTAGATCAAAATAAATTCTGGGAGATGAAATCCCTTTTGTTCAAATACAACTCTTACACCGGCGCGTTTGAAGAAGGAAACTTACTCAATTACGCCAAGACTGCCGGCATGGACACGCAAGCTTTTGCTGATTGCCTTAAATCCGACAAATATGTTCCAAAAATTGCTGAAGACCGTGATGCCGCCATCGCCCGCGGATTGGATGGAACCCCTTACTTTTTCGTCAATGGACAAAAGGTATTGCAAGGTGATTTGGTCAGTACCGTCGAAGCACAACTTGCTGCTCTGGGCAAATAAGCAGTAAGCAAAACCTTCACGATCAAAGCGTGCTTCGGCACGCTTTTTTTGTGCCGATTAAAAGGAGATTCCGAGAGCAGTCAACCCATAAACAAGCAGTACCGCAATGAATAAAGCGGGCAGAAATGAGCCGGTTCTGATTCTTTTAATTTCCAGAAGGCTGCTGATGGCAATCCCAGCCAGGATGATACCTCCCACGGAAGTCATCTCGTTTACCGCTATTTCATTAAAACCTACACCAATAAACTTGGCTGCCAGGCTGATTCCACCCTGATAGACCAGGATGATCAGGCTCGAAAAAAGCACGCCCGGCCCCATGGTGGCAGCAAATGCAATGGCGGCGATACAGTCAAGCACCGATTTGATTGCTAACATCTGAAAATCCCCCGTCAGACCGTCCTGTATCGAACCCAGGATAGCCATAGGTCCGATGCAAAAGAGCAAGGATGCGGACATAAAACCAACTACGAAGCGGTTCTTTGTTTCTGATCCTTCTTCGCTGCTTTGCTGAGTATTTTCCTCTTTATCAAAGCGCTGCCGTAACCTTTCGCCAAGGCCTTCCAGGCGTTCCTCGATCTTCCACCATTCTCCCAAAATCGTGCCAATCACTAAACTGCCAAGTGGGATCAAGAAATTTTGGGTTTTTGCAAAAATAAATACGGCATAACAGAGGGTAAAAAGGCCGACAGCGTGGATGATGGTCTGCCGGAATTTGACAGGAATTCTGGTGCCAAAAAACAGGCCAATAAATCCGCCCAGAAGGATTGCTGCTACGTTAATGAGAGTGCCTGTCATTGCGTTACCTTATTAATTGAATTTCCGGCTTTTATTTCATAGAGGTAAAGCACGGTCGACACCCTGTTAAGATATTGAAGAGCTGAGTTGACGGGCGTATCTGTGACCTCTGCCAGCCTTGTGAGGCTTCGCTCCGCTCTCCTGCTTATAGCGCGGGCAGAGTCTAGCGTGGCTTCATTTTTGTTCTCACCTGGCAGTATAAAAGCCTTAGGTAGCACAATAGCCCGTTTGAGATCAGCAATCAGCGCATCAATCCAATCCAATCTCGCCTCAAAATAGTCCGTTTCTAAACCCGCGCCGGCTATCTGGCCCATGAGCATGGAAAGGTCTTTTTGGATTGATTTCAATACTTCTTTGACCTCAGAATCATCACTGAAACTTCTCGCCAGGGCAATCGCGGCAGAACACTCATCCAGGTCTCCTAACACTTCGAAATGAAAATCGCTTTTAGGCAATTCTCTCCCGTCCATCAGGCTTGAATATCCGACCTTTTTACCCATTATGGTGTCTCAGTTTGATTTGTTTCTGCTTGGTTTTTCGCGCTTAGGATATACCAGCGCGATACGTTGCTAAAGCGATCACTCGGGTCGTTTAGTGGACCAAAACTGACCCCATTAATCGTGTCTCGGACCGCGTAGTTGTAGATAGGGCTGAAGAGCGGTAAGGATGGCAATTTCTCATGGAAGTATATTTGGAAATTCCGATAAAACTTGATCCTCAGGTCCAAATCAGCTGT
The DNA here is from genome assembly GCA_964452955.1 of uncultured Anaerolineaceae bacterium. GTDB lineage: Bacteria > Chloroflexota > Anaerolineae > Anaerolineales > Anaerolineaceae > Mesolinea. Next base: position 16,002 of record CAYVRH010000003.1, read on the forward strand.
CATTCTAGCTTGTTCCAGATACTCGCTGGCCGTGCGATCGTCCCATCCCGAATAATTTTGCCCATTTTGAATCATGGCCTGCCCCCAGAAAGGATATGGGTCTGGGTCCGGCGTATTGGATAAGTTTATGTCCACCAGGGCCGCATCATAGGTATGTGCCTTAAGTTGTTCCTGGAGTTGGGGCAAAGGCAAGGGTTGCACTTCAACCGCGATGCCAAGTACACCCCAATTCTGTTTGACTATCTCAGCCATTGCGCGATGGTTTTCATCGTCTTCCGTCAGCAGTATCATGGCTAATTGAGCGCCGTCACTGGTCACCATATAACCGCTTGGATCCTTGCTTACACCCAGCCCAGTCATTATTTGTTTGGCCAAATCCGGATCGTACTTCCAGGGCTCCTGGTTGGGATAATAAGCCCAACTGTTGGACATGATTGGTCCTTCAGTTAAGACTGCTTGCCCTTTCAGCACCTGGTCAATAATCCCTTGCCGGTTGATAGCATGCAGTAAAGCTTTCCGAATGTTTTCGTCTTTCAGAAAGGGTTTATCCGTGTTGGCCTGGTTCAGGAAAATCATCGTCAAGCGCGGTTGCTGAGCAGAATACAGGTTCAAGTCGTCCTGTGCGAGCACGCCAGGCAATGTCTGCCCGGAGACAGAACTGATCCCATCCAATTCCCCGCTGATGTAGGCTGCTAAAGCGGCCTGGTCTGAGGCAAAGTAACGGAAATTCACCTGCTCGAGGAAAGCCCTGCCATCAAAATAGTTGTCAAACGGCTTAAGGTGGACTTCTGAAATGACGCCATCTGTTACTGTCAATTTATCGAACTGATAAGGTCCTGTTCCGACCGGAGCCAGGTTGAATGGATGATCAACAATTTGGTCCAGCGTCAGATTGCCCAGTTGATTGGCCGGCAGGATCTGAAAACTCAAATAATCGATGAATGGGGAAAAGGGTTCAGGTAGTAGAAATTCAACTTCAAAATCTGTGATGGCATTTACCTGCACCAGCGGCCAAAAGCTGCGCAGGTCCTCGGGTAAAAGTTGGCTTCCGCTTTGCAGGAGTGCCGCTGTAAAAACCACATCCTGAGCTGTGAAAGGAATGCCATTGTGCCAGAGTACGTTTGGTTTCAGCTTAACAGCAAACCTGGTCGCGTCAGTGGAGACTTCCCAGCTTTCAGCCAGATCCCCCAAGGGTCGCCCATTCGAGTCAAATTTGATCAGGCTGCTAAAAATCAATCGGTTAATGTCACGGTCAGCTTGATTCTTGAATGCCAGAAGTGGATTCAGCCGGCTAAAACTGCCAACCAAGCCTTCGGTATAAGACCCACCAGTCACTGGGCTGGGTGTGTTGACCACTTTCCGAACAGGGTTGTTCTGCTGAAAATAGATCAATAACCCTACGATGATTGTGGTTACAAATACGAGCAGGAACTGCCAGCGGAATTTTCTCATTGTGATTTAAAAAGGCAACCCATTGTAGTCGGGCTGCCTTTTATCCTCCATTGATTCCGTGTTGTTTTCAGCCGGTGACTTCTTTTTATCACTATTTTGTGATCAGAACGCTCACCAGGGCTAACAACAGGAACAGAACACTCAAAACGATGGCAACATAGAAGAGAACTTTCTCTACACCACGCCGTTGAGTGTAAATGCCTTCACCAGGCCCCCCACCTGAAAGACTGCCTAAACCGACACCTTTGGATTGCAGCATGATAGCCGCGATTAAGGCGACGGAAACAATAATAATTGCGATGTTTAATGTTGCGCTCACTTATCCTCCAAATTAACGTGCTTATTATACCTTGCTCTTCTTTTTCGTCAAACGCGATTCTTCACTTGAATAGTATTAAGTGAAAGAACCGTGCTTTGACAAAACCAGGAAAATTAATCTTCTTGCGCAAAATTGGCAGACCGAATTGGTATAATCCTCACCTATGGAAGAAATTCTGGTTGGAATCCACATGCACACGCGCTACTCCGATGGTACAGGCAGCCATGCCGACTTGCTAAAAGCTGCCATGAAGGGCGGGCTGGACGCAATTATCGTCACCGATCACAATGTCTTGGTTCAGGATGCCGAAACCTACCTGCAGGAAAAGCGCCGAAAGGTGCTGCTGCTGGTAGGCGAAGAGGTGCACGATCAGACCCTGAAGGGCGGTGGAAGCCACCTTCTAATATTTGGCCATAACAGGGAACTTGCCCGTTTTGCTCCTAATTCGCAGACGCTCATCAACCAGGCAGCTTCAAGCCGGGGACTAACCTTCATTGCCCATCCTTACGAAGACACCCTCCCTGCATTTGGAGAAGGCGAATTCGGTTGGCGAAATTGGGATGTCAAAGGCTTTACCGGCATCGAACTCTGGAACCAACTAAGCGAGTTCAAAACGCGCTCAAAGACCATCCCAGCCGCCATTCGCAACGTCCTTTTCCCACGCGGGATGATGGAAGCTCCATTGGATCGCACAGTTAAACTCTGGGATGAGTTACTGTTGAAATATAAGCAGCCGATTGTGGCTATTGCGGGCAATGACGCCCACAATTTGATTATCCGCAAGGGGCCTCTCAAAGTACACCTTTATCCCTATGAATTCCATTTCAGGGCATTTAGCAATCACCTGGTGGTGCCCAGTGCCCTCAAAGGCGAGATCAACCAGGATCGCAATATGATTTATGAAGCGCTGGCAAATGGGCACGCATATCTTGCGAACGACCAGATCCACTCTGCCAAAGGCTTCCGCTACACAGTGAACACAAAAGATGGCACCTTCATCGTTGGGGATCGTGTGGACTCCAGCAGCGGGCTGACCTTCCAGGTGCGTTTGCCCATCCATGGACATATCCGCTTTATCAAAGACGGCAAAGTGATCAAAGAATCCTGGGACCGTGAAGTTCTGACCCACATCACCACCGAACCTGGTATTTACCGGGTCGAAGTCTACCAGGACTACCTGGGCAAACATCGCGCCTGGATCTTTAGCAACCCTATTTACGCTTATTAAAGTTTAGCGCCAAGACGCGCTCGGTTGGAGTTGGTATAATTCCTTCTACTATGAGCAAAATGCTTGATTCGCTTGAACAACGTTTACGCCACCTCCTGGAGGGTACGTTGGATGGGCTGTTCTTCCCTGAGAACAGCCAAACGCTTTCTTCCCAATTGGCCGAGATCATCCTCAAGGCAGTCAGAAGTTCACTGGATGAGACCGGAGTGCTGCCAGACTTCATCCAACTGCGTGTTTCACCAGAAAAGCTAGACGCTTGGCAATCAATGCAACCTGTGCTGGACGAGGTCAGCCAGGAAATTATCGAGTCTTTCAAAGGGGAATCAGTCAGCTTTGAGAAACCACTCCGTCTTCGTTTGCTCGCCGATGACAGCCTGGGCGTTGATGAACTCAAAGTCATTCCAGCCCAACAACTGCAACAACAAATAACAACTGCAACGGTTATCAAACTTACTCCGGAAAAACAAAATCCAGTGCTCGTACCTGAACAAGCCTGCCTGATTATCGATGGTCGACAGCCGATGATGCTTACCACACCCATTGTCAGTATCGGCAGGCACTCCAGCAATGACATTGTCATTCTGGATCCACAGGTATCCCGAAAACATCTACAGTTGCGAGCCGAAAAAGGGTCTTACCTGCTCTTCGACCTCAGTTCGACTGGTGGAACGCTGGTCAACAATAAACCAGTCAGTAGTGCCAAGTTGAAACCGGGTGACGTGATCAAGATAGGCAAAACATTGCTAATCTACAGCCACGACCAGGAAAAAAAAGCCACCGCTACCCGGGTACTCGGCCAAATGGGAGATAAACAGGAATGACCCCTTTGATTGGGCTGGGTCTGCGTGTGCTGATGATGGTCAGCCTTTTTGTTTTCCTGGTCATCGCCTTTCGCCTGATTTGGCAAAGCTTGCACACAAAATATTCCCAGGCAGGAAACCTGGTTATTCCGTTACTCACCCTCTCTTATGAACGCTTCAACCATCAGGTAGAACAAACATTTACCAGTAGCGAAGTAAGTATCGGGCGCGATCCTGAATGCGACCTGAGCGTACCCAACAGCACAATGTCAGCACGGCATGCTATGCTCAGTTTTCACCAGAATCAATGGTGGATTGAGGACTTACACTCCACCAATGGTTCGTATATTGAGGATTTGCGTATTGAGGAACCGATGGTCATCAAAGATGGGGATCTCATCATTTGTGGAGAAGTACCAATTACTATTTCAATTAAATAGAAACAAGGAGTGCACATGACAGATCAATACACTTTTGGCATCATCGGGGGCTCAGGCCTTTACGATTTACCCCAACTCACCGACAAGCAAGTTCTAGAGGTTGATACTCCCTTTGGAAGTCCATCCTCCCCCATTGTTACTGGTTTGGTGAATGGTCACCGCCTGGCCTTCCTTGCCCGGCATGGTATCGGCCACACCATTTCCCCTTCTGAAGTGAATTATCGCGCCAATATCTGGGCTTTCAAAGCATTGGGGGTCAAGCGCTTGATCAGTGTGAGCGCGTGCGGATCGCTGCGGGAAGACTACAAACCCGGCGAAATCGTTATTCCTGATCAGGTTTACGATAACACTCACAAACGTGCCAGAAGCTTTTTTGAAAACGGCCTGGTGGTCCATGTTTCAACGGCTGACCCATTCTGTGCTGAGCTGAGCCACGCCCTGGCTCAAGCTTTGGATGAAGAAGGCGCTATTTACCATGAAGGTGGCGCTTATATCACCATTGAAGGCCCCCGGTTTTCCACCCGAGCCGAGTCGAACACCTTCCGTTCCTGGGGCATGTCGCTGGTAGGTATGACCTGTTCACCAGAAGTTTTTCTCGCGCGGGAAGCTGAGATCTGCTACGCCACCATGGCGCACGTGACGGATTACGATTGCTGGCATATCAGTGAAGAACCTGTAACTGTTGAGATGGTGGTAAAAACCCTGATGCAGAACACAACCACTGCACAAAATACGCTTGTAAGGTTGGCGGATATCCTTGGCCAAACGGAAGGCGCCGATTGCGCCTGCCAGCACAGCCTGGAAAATGCCATCATCACCAATCCCCAACGTATCAATCCGGTAACGAAGGAAAAGCTTGGCCTTCTGGTCAACAAGTATCTGAAGTGAGCATCGCGAGTGTAAATCAGGGTAGTCTTCGCAAACCCAGA
>CAYVRH010000003.1:21179-26040 GCA_964452955.1 uncultured Anaerolineaceae bacterium
TGAGTAGCTTTCAACTTGGCTATTTCAGTAGAATTTGTTTTTTGGGCTGTATTTTTTGTCTTTTTTTATACAGCTGCCCTGAGTATCTCGTCTGCCATCCGCCTGCATCAACCAGGCTTTACGGTCAAACTAATCTTCTTTCTGCCTTTTGCCGTTTGGCTTTTTTGGGTGGTATTGATCCAAAGAACGCTCGAAAAGAAGCTGCCTAATCGTGATCCACTGATTTTTCCACTTGTGGCCCTGCTTTCAGGTTGGGGACTTTTAAGCATCTGGAGGCTTTCCGCCAACCTCGGTTTTTTACAAATGCTCTGGTTGAGTGTCGGAAGCTTGGTTTTGATTCTGGCCCTCAATTCCCGCAATCTCACTCAAACGCTCAAACGCTACAAATACATCTGGCTGGCTTTAGGCCTGGCGTTGTTGGGATTAACTTTTCTTGTAGGCGTCAACCCCACCGAAAGCGGTCCACGTTTGTGGTTGAGGATTCTAAAAATTTATCTACAGCCCTCTGAACCACTAAAATTGCTGGTAATTATCTATCTTTCTGCTTTCTTTGCGGACCAGCTAAAACCCAATGCGAAATTAATCGTCTCCATTCTGCCCACGGTCATCCTTACGCTTATCATCGGATTATTACTGGTTTGGCAGAAGGATTTGGGCACAGCCGTATTAATTGCTTTCCTCTACATCCTGATGATCACTGTGACCACCCATCGCCGCCGGTTTCTGTGGATATTCCCACTGGTTCTATTGATTATGGGGACGGTTGGCTATTTTACACTCCCGATTGTCCGAACGCGTTTGGATGTTTGGCTGAACCCATGGCTTGATACACAAAATGCGTCTTATCAACTGGTTCAAAGCCGCATCGCGATTGCTGCCGGTGGTTTATCAGGCTCCGGCCCTGGCCTTGGCAGCCCATACCTGGTGCCAATCGCCGTTTCCGATTTTATTTATACAGTTATTGCTGAGGAATTTGGTCTGATCGGTGGAACTTCTTACCTGATTCTTCTGCTCCTCTTGATTATTCGAGGTATCAGCGTGGCTATGCGGTCCAAAACCAGTTTTGGGCGCTACCTGGCGTTTGGGCTTTCATCCTATATCGCTCTGCAGACCATCATCATCATCAGCGGCAACCTGGGTTTGATTCCAATAACCGGTATCACACTGCCCTTTACTTCCTACGGGGGCTCTTCGCTGGTCACCAATCTGATAGCGGTAGCCATCCTCTTGCGCATCAGTACTGAAAACAGCCCCGAAATCCTTCCGGACAAAACCCGCAGACCGTATTTGCTCATCGGCAGTATGGTCATGGTTTTCTTCGCTTTGCTGATACTCAGGCATGCCCAATTGGCCATTCTTGAACGTCAAAATCTACTCGCCAGAAACGAAAACCCACGTTGGGCAGTCTGGGATCAACTTTCACCTCGCGGTAAAGTAGTCTCACAAACTGGCAAAATCTTAAGCTCTGTTAATGGTGTGCCCGGCAACTACCAGCTTATCAATCAGGTCCCAAATCTCAGCCACACCCTGGGATATGCGAATGGTCTCTACGGGCAAAGTGGCATTCAAAAAAGTATGTACCCCTACCTGCGTGGCCTCACCCGCGGTGATTACGACCTCATTTGGTGGCATGATCTGCTCTTCAACCAACCACCGCCTGGCTTGGATATCAAGCTCAATATCAGTTTGAATTTGCAGAATAAAGCGGATGCTCTTCTAGGGGATAAAACCGGTGCTATTGTCGTCTTGAATGCCCAATCCGGGGAAATATATGCCCTGGCTTCACATCCAGGCTTTGATAGCAATTTGTTGAATGAGCAGTGGGATGCCTTGATGGAATCGAAGGAAGCCCCTTTGCTAAACCGCACCACGCAGGGTTCTTACCCCCTGGGGACCATGTCTCACTTCTTCTACCTGGTTCAAGATTACTTGAATCCGGCTCTCGAAGGATTGCCTGAGGATTCATCCCGTTACCTGGATTCTGAGTGTTTGCTTGCCATGCAAGGTGTTGTGGAAACCCTCGACCAACTGCGTTTTGGCTGCCTAATTGACCCGAGGTATGAGCCTGAAAATTCGTATTTGCGCGAAACGCTCAACTTAATGAAAACTTTCGGGCTAAACTCAGAACCGCAGATTTTTCTGGAAGTTGCTGCAGCCAGCCAATTTCCAACTGATCTCACTTCTCTCAGATCTTCCGATCTGTCTGCCATAAAGGCCAGCCCGCTTCAAATGGGTCTGGTGGCTGCGAGCATCACCAATAAGGGCTTCTTTTCTGACCCGCGCCTGGTTAATAGCTACCTGGACGATGACGGCGAATGGAAAACTTTCGAAAATGTGATTTCCAGTTTTGAAGCCATCCCCGAGAGGATTGCCATACAAATCCAGGAACGTCTTTCGGCTGAAGACGCGAACATCTGGTATCAGATGGGGCATAGCTCAACCACAGATCAGCCCACGCTCACCTGGTTGATAGGTGGAAATACTAGTTCATGGACGGGTTCACCGCTGGCGCTGGCCATTCTGATTGAAGACTCAGCCCCGCAAATGGCTCAGAATATCGCCCGGCAGCTCTTGAATCCAATTGAGTAGAGAAAGATAAGGGCTCTTGCGAGCCCTTGTGTAAATCAGATAATCTTCAAAAAGTGCCGCTTGCCAACCTGCAGCACATCTCCAGGTTTTGGAACCTCCGTGTCAGCTTTCACAACCTGTCCATTGAGCTTGAGGCCATTTTGTTGGATCAGGCGCTTAATCTCACCTTTGCTCTTCGCCAGATCGTTCGCCAGCATGATCTCTGCCACATTTTCGGCTGCACCTGCTCTGTACTCAGGCATCTCATCTGGTTGACTTTTTTTCTGGAAGGTTTCCACAAATCGATCCTGAGCAGCCTGTGCTTCAGCTTCTCCATAGAAAAGCTCCGTGATACGCCTGGCCAACTTCATCTTGGCATCGCGCGGGTGTACACTGCCATCTGCTAATCCTTGCTTGAAAGCCGCCACTTCACTTGGTATCCAGTTGGTTGTCAACGTTGCGTAGAGCGGCATGACTTTGTCAGGAACGCTCATCACCTTTCCAAACATATCCGCGGCATCGGTGTGGATCGGGATATAGTTGCCAAGTGATTTGCTCATTTTGAGCTCGCCGTCCGTGCCAGGAATCAACGGGAAAGTGAGCGGGATGTTACCTTTCTGCCCGTAGGACTGCATCAGTTTACGTGCTGCCATTAGGTTGAAAAGTTGATCGGTACCGCCTAATTGCACATCGCAATCCAGATGATGAGCGTCATAGCCCTGCATCAGCGCGTAGAAAAACTCATGCAAATAGATGGGGGTGCCTTCTGTAATGCGCTTATGGAAATTATCGCGTGCCAGAAATTGCTGCACTGTAAAGATGGAGGCCATCTTAAATATTTCTTCAAAAGTGACCGGGGCAAGCCAGTCCGCGTTATAGGCCACTGTGGTTTTTGCAGGGTCAAGAACTCTGAAAGCTTGTTGGGCATACGTCACTGCGTTCTGCTTCACGGTTTCATCCGTGCTCACTGGCCGGGCTTTGTCTTTATCCGGGTCGCCAATTCGGGCAGTAAAAGTACCAATCACGAAGGTGACATCATGGCCCAAATCCTGGAAAGCGCGTAACTTGCGCATGGTAATCGTATGGCCCAAATGCAGATCAGAGGAGGTTGGGTCGTAACCGCAGTAGACTTTGAGCGGTTTACCGGTTTTGATGGAATCTGCCAGGCGTTCGGTCAGTTCTTTGCGCATCGTCTGGTAGACTTCGTCATCACCGTAATCGGCGCCTTGCATTAAATATTCGACTTGTTCTTCCAGATTCATAAGTTTCTCCTTGCAGAATGTTCACCCATTTTACCATTGCTTAGCTATAGAAAAACCCCGGTTTTGGCGGGGTTTCTACACAATGCGTGATTACGAACTTGGCTATTCCTGCTTGCTGAGTTCGTCCAAATCCTCGGTCAACTCTTTGTCCGCCGTCTCTTCAAGTTCGGCTTCTTGATTTTGAATATCTGACTCAATCTCGGCTGACTCAGGATCAATATGTTTGATGTTCGTCAGGTCCAGGCCTTCGGTTTCAAGTTCAAGGTTCTTGGGTTTTGCTAGTAAATGTCGCACAACGAGGGCGATAATGGCCAAAATGGCCACAATGCCCATAATTGTCTGGTTGATGTTGTACCCGGAAACAGCGGACGGGTCCAGCCGTAGGAATTCGAGGCTAAATCGGATGACAGGATAAAGAACAAGGTAAAGCAGGAAAATATCACCTTTGAGTAGGAAGCGCTTCTTACGGTTTGCATTCGTTAAGAGTAGCAGTATTCCTGCCGCGATCAGGTTCAGAGCGAATTCGTAAAAAAACAGCGGATGGAATCTTTCTACATTCTCGAATCCAGGTAATCTATACTCCGGGGCAATCTTGATTGCCCAGGGTAAATTGGATGGGCTGCCGTATAGTTCCTGGTTCACAAAGTTGCCCCAACGCCCAACCCCTTGCGCGATCAGCAACCCTGGTGCGATGTAATCGGTCCATTGACCAAAATGTAATTTCTTTACGCGACAGTAAATCGCCATGGCAATAGCACCGCCAATCACGCCGCCCGGTATTCCAAGCCCACCTTTCCAGATCTCAAGAATCTGTAACGGGTGCTTCAGGTAATTGGCAGTCGTAATTCCCATGGCAGCATTAGACGCTGAAGGAGTAAAGACATGCCAAAGACGTGAACCGATGATTCCCGCGATTAGAATCCAAGGGAGCATATCCCAAACCAAGTCAGCCTGTTGCCTGTCTTTTTCGGCTAATTTGGAGGCCAACCAGGTGCCAATCAACGCTCCAGTGATGATAAAGAGCGCATAAA
>CAYVRH010000004.1:0-20606 GCA_964452955.1 uncultured Anaerolineaceae bacterium
TGTCCCTTTTTAAATGTGCGAAACTTATGTTACCTTATCATCATTAATACCATCCTGAGCATGCTGGCTGGCGCACGCTAATCGTTTAACCCACAACAAAAAAGACTGTGGCATACAACCACAGTCTTTTTTTTCGTAAATTCAAATTCTAATTAGTACTTGATAACACGGTCAAGTTTCTTGGCTTGTTCAATCCAGGATTCTACTTCCTTCATACTGGGCTCGCGACGCACAAGTTTCTTCTCAACGTTCGTCTCAACCAACTTCTTATGTAAGTTGGCAGGGACCCGCTTGCTGAGTTCCACAACGGTATCCACTCCCGCAACTTCGAGCAACTGGGAATATTCTGAGCCCACACCTTTGATGCGATACAGATCAGCAAAGTTGACCCAAGCAAGAATTTTGTCGTGGTCTACGCCACTTTTGGCAGCCAATTCTTTACGACCTTCCGGAGTAGCTCCGGCTTTAAGCAAAGCTTCGACGGTGCTAATCCCGGCTGATTGCAATTTTTGAGCAAAAACGGGGCCTACGCCTTCAATATCTATAACTTTTGTCATTTGCAACTCCTCTTTTTTTCTTGAATTATACACCCACAAAATAATTTCTTAATAAATTAATAAATGGACAATTTATCATAATTATTGTATACTAATCGGGTTCATATTCAAGAAAGACGAGGTTCTATGAGAAGTACAAAGGAACGCATCCTGAATACATTGCTAAACAAACATAGCACCACGATTGGTGAACTTGCCGATGTGGTTGGAATTAATGGAATCTCAGTCCGCCACCATCTAATTAATCTTCAGGCAGAAGGTTTGATCACTGCTGAAGAAGAACGCCATGGTGTTGGTCGCCCACGCTTCGTTTACAAACTTAGCGATAAAGGCTACGAACAATTTCCTTCAAATTACCTTGGCCTAACAAATCTTATCCTTGAGGTAATGGACCAGGAGCTCTCCAAAGAACAATTGGGATCCATCATGGATAAAGTTGGAGAACAACTGGCCGAGGCCAATAAAATTAGCAATCCTGATTTACCAATAGAAGCTAAGTTGGCTGAAATCAGCGTAAAGCTGGCAAAAGGCGGTTTTAGGATCAGCCATGAACGCGAAGGTAACACCATCACAGTCTTCAACAAGAACTGTCCGTATCATCGCATCGGCATCCTGCACCCCGAGATTTGCAGGGTTGATCAGGTGATGTACCAGAATTTACTCGGAAAATCCGTTAGCCAGGTAGCATGCATGCTGACCGGCGACAACGAATGTCGGTTTAGCATAAAATTGGATGAAAATGGAAACGACAGAAGAAACTAATCAATCGAGCCAACCACGTTATGTTTGGGATATCGATAAAACACATCCAGAGATGCATACCGATCTTGAGGACATGCTCGCCGGCGTGATGGACCCCGAGTTGGGCTTAACCATTATTGAACTTGGCTTGGTTAGAAATGTCTGGATTTCCGAAGGCAAAGGTCACGTCAAGATGATCCTGACAACACCATTTTGCCCATATGGTCCTTCATTACTTGAGGAAGCAAGGCTTAAAGCTGAAAAAGTATTGGGGGTTCCAACTGAGGTCGAATTTAGCACAGAGCTCTGGGATCCGACCATGATGGATGCGGATTCCCAAAGCTCTGATTGGGGTCTGTTGCCTTAAGATTTTTTAAGGAAGCTTGATGGCCTTGACCAATTTCAGTGCGAGCATATAGTCACCCTGTAATTTGATTTTGCCAGTCATAAATGCTGCGATTGGATTCTCTTCCCCGGAAAGCATCTTCTTTACATTCGCGTAATCAGCAGTCAGTGTAAGCGTCGGGTTTTCAATTGCCCCTTCAGATATGGTGGCAACATTAGCCTTGATCTCAGCATGATAAACGCCGCCATTTTCGCCAGTGAGATTGAAAAGCACTGTCGCATCAGGATTATCACCTTCAAGTTGGAAGGGATTGACGATTGATTTTAGGAAACTATTGATTTCTTCTGACATATTTTCTCCTTGTTAGTAAAATATTGTTGCTACCCCCCTTGCAAACAGTGCTGCGACTGTTGCAATCAAGAGTGTGATACCCATTATATTCCACATGGCCTTTCGCCCAAGCTCTTTGTGAAGGGTTACCAACGTTGCCAGGCAGGGCATGTAAAAAATCACAAACACTGTGAAAGTAATCATCTGTACTGGGCTGAGCACAACTCTAAAATCCATACTCCCTAGGGCTTGTCCGAGCATGATGAGTGAAAGTTCCTTACGTAACACGCCAAAAATTAGCGGCACACCCGCTTGGTTTGGCAATCCCAACAGCCAGGTCATAGGAACAGTCAATAGGTTTATAAAACGAGTGAGGTTATAAGCATTCAAGAGCGAGAGGACTATGGAACCCACAATCAAGACAGGCCAAGCTTCAACAAGGAATTCTTTGATGCGAAACCAAGCTTTGTTTAGAATTGACTGCAAACTCGGTTGCCGATAAGACGGCATCTCAAGAATTAACCCAGGCATATCTTTGGGAAGCATTTTTGAAAGTAATTTTCCCGTAAGCGCAATGACAAAGAAAACAAGCAAGTAAATAATTAAGGCCACCAGAGGGCCAAGGTAAAAAGCTACCAGGCCAAATACAATTGCAAGCCTTGCCGAGCAAGGCACAAGTGTAGCCAAAGCGGCAGCAATAAATTGTTCCCTTTTATTGTCCAGCGTGCGTGTTGCCATCACCGAAGGTACGTTACAGCCGAATCCAAGAATGAATGGTACAACTGCCGTACCATGCAATCCTAAATGATGCATCAATGCATCCATCAGAAATGCGACTCTGGGCAAATAGCCAAAATCTTCCAGGAAGCCCAGCCCAACCAGAAAAGGAATCAGATAAGGCAAAACGATTGCCAGCCCACCAGAAATGCCCTGGATAAGGCCGATGATTACCTCACCAAGTAGCTTTCCTGGATTTAAGAACCCAACAATTGACTTTTCAAGGTTACCAACCAGTCCTAGCAACGGTTTTTCGATCAAGCCTCCAAACTGGAATACAGCTTGGAAGAAAATGTAAAGAATCAGGATCAAAAAAACATAACCCCAGATTGGATGCAGTAAGTAATTATCGAGTTTGTCCCTCAGGGTCAATTTACGTGCTCCCTGGACCGTCACCTGCTCTGCGACGGCCTGGGCAGCCGTATTCCGTTCCTGGTTAATCAGCCTCCCAATTTCTTTTGCGCTTGTTGCCTCCAATTTTGCTGCTAATACTTCAGAGGACTTGATGAGTTCCGGACGCAACTTCAACACCTGATTACTCACGAGCGGGTCTTTTTCAAGCAATTTAATCGCAATCACTTCCGCATTGATTGGAAGTTGCAAATCTGCAGCTTGGGATTTTAACGCTGCAATCGAATTTTCCAAATCTTCTTGGTAGGCTTGTCGTTTGACTTCGGGTTTTTCAATCCCAACTTGATAAGCTGCAAAGAAAACATCTCTGATACCCCGGCCCTTGCTGGCAATCAGAGGTATAACCGGTATCCCAAGTTTCTTGGCAAGTTCCCCCACCTTGACCTGAATCCCCAGGTGATCTGCTTCGTCGATCAAATTGAGCGCTAATATCATCGGCCGGCCCAATTCCAACAGTTCCATCGTCAAACTCAAGTGCAATCCCAAATGAGAAGCATCCACTACATCGATAATGCAGTCATAATCCTCGTGACTGAGCAGATATTCGAGCACAACCTGTTCAGCAACGTTACTGCCGGCTAGCGTGTATGTACCGGGTAAATCGACAAGGTTAACCACTTCGCCCTTTAATCGAACGCGACTTTCAGTATACGTAACCGTTGTTCCGCTAAAGTTACCCGTTTCAGCTTTATAGCCGCAAACTTGATTAAATAAGGTACTTTTGCCGCAATTGGGCTGGCCAATCAATAAAAATCTCAATTGTGGACTCCAACCAGTATCTTGTCGCAAAGCTCATAGCCGATGGCGATTTCACGACCTGAAACCCTAACAAGGAAGGGGCCATCCAAAGGGGCAGAACGCAGTAATAGAATTTCTACACCCTCTCGAATACCAAGCTGATTTAACTTGTCAACTATCTTATTGAGTGAATTTATGGCCAGTACTGTGCCAGATTCTCCCTTGTGCATATCGATTAACAAAATCTTAGGTATGTCCATACGTTTGCCAATTCTAAGTCAATTCACAGATTAGGCAAACTGAACCTTTCATTTTTAGCAGTTAGTTTTAGAATATTGTATAATTATTGGGCAGTTAAAGGAGAGATTCAACATGGCCGCAAATGAGAAGAAAACACCGGATAAGAAAGTAACACCAAGAACTAATAAACCAAGTTCAGTGAAGAATCCAGCTAACAAAAATACTGCAATCAAGGTAAAACCTGAAAAGAAAGAGGAAAAGAAAGAAATGTCAAAATACGAATGCATCGCTTGTGGATACATCTACGACCCTGCCAAGGGTGATCCTTCTCAAGGAGTCAAACCGGGTACATCATTTGATGACCTTCCAGCAGATTGGGTTTGCCCTGATTGTGGCGCTGGAAAAGATCAATTCGAAAAAATTAAGTAATCCAAATCTATAAGCCTAAACCCCTTTGTTAACGCAAAGGGGTTTTTTGTTAACTTTAAAGAGCTTTAAGCGTATAATTGAGCCACTATACTCATTCAAGATTGGAGGAAAAATTATGGCAAGTGTTACGTACGATCATGTTTGGAAAAAGTATGGTGATGTTGTAGCCGTTCAGGACTTGAACCTGGCAATTGAGGATAAGGAATTCCTCGTACTGGTTGGTCCCTCAGGTTGCGGCAAAACCACCGCCCTGCGTTGCCTCGCTGGCCTCGAGGAAATTTCCGAAGGCCGGGTGTTGATTGGCGACCAGGTTGTCAACGACGTAGCCCCCAAAGACCGCGATATTGCGATGGTCTTCCAGAGCTATGCTCTCTACCCGCACATGTCTGTTTATGACAACATGGCATTCGGGCTCAAACTGCGCAAGATGTCCAAAGAGGATATTGACAAGCGCGTCCAAATCGCTGCAAAAACTTTAGGAATTGAAAGCTTCCTGCAGCGCAAACCCAAGGAACTCTCAGGTGGTCAGCGCCAGCGTGTGGCTGTCGGTCGTGCGATCGTGCGTGAGCCAAAAGTTTTCCTCTTCGATGAGCCTCTTTCCAACCTGGACGCCAAACTGCGCGTTCAAACCCGGGCTGAACTCAGCAAACTTCACAAACGCTTACAGACCACATTCATCTATGTCACGCATGATCAGACTGAGGCCATGACCATGGCCAATCGCATCGCAGTGATGAGCAAAGCCAAGCTGCAGCAACTGGATACTCCACAGCAGTTATACGACCACCCAGCCAACCTCTTTGTGGCCGGCTTCATCGGTTCCCCTGCGATGAACTTCTTCAAGGGAAAATTAGTCGCGGAAGAAGGCCGTTATCATGCCGATTTAGGCAGCTTCAAAGTGCGCATCCCCGACAAAGACAAGGAAGCCATCAGCCATCTTGTTGGAAAAGATATCATTTTTGGCATTCGCCCTGAAGATATCCACTCACCGCTCTATGCCCCTCCTGGCATTATTGCGGAACCAGTCGAGACCAAGGTCGATGTCACCGAATTGATGGGCAATGAAATTTTGCTTTATCTGGTAAACGGTGAGCACAACTTTATCGCCCGCGTGGACCCACGTACCGAAGCAAAATATGGCGATGATGCCCAAGTTCTGTTCAACATGGAAAACTATCATATCTTCGATCCAAACGCGGATCCGGAAAACCCACCCGCGGTCATGTAATCTCAGAAACGAAAAGAGGCTGCAATGTTGCGTTGCAGCCTCTTTTTTATATATATATATATGAATTACGGCTTTGGACCCTCTGTATTATTAACAGGTAGTCCCGTTCCGCCTTCAGGGGGATAGAGATCCATAGTCGGATTGGGTATCTCTGTCTCGACCGAAGGGGTATTGCCATTCTCTTGCGGTTTTTCATCGGTCAAAAAAGGATTGATAGGCGTTGCCATACTCGGAATACTGGCGCTTTGCTTACTGGAAGGTATCGCCACAGGTACGATGCGTTCGTAAACCTTCGGTGCTCTTTTCCGCGGCCAGAACACAACCACCAGAAGTAATGAAACTAGCAAAGCGTATACAGAAACCAGGATAAAGGCATTCAGCCAAAGCGGCAGAGGGAAAAGGCGGATTAATCCGCTACTTGCTGAAAAGGTCCAATTACCCTGGGGAAAGAAGATTTTGTGGAACTTTTCAAATAAGGTATTAAAGCTGAGAACAGTGAAAACAACAACCGCGATCATCAACAAAATCGTAAACACTGCTCCCCAGAAGAAACCGTGCCGGATCTGCGCCCAACTCTTGGTCACAAGCATCCAGATCAGGAACGCGATCGAAAGGCCGCATACCACGTACCAGATAATGCTGGCCAAATCAATTACGTTTTTTACATCTTGAAGGTGCGATATTTCTTCTGTGGTGTATACCGTTCTGCCCAGACTATCTTTCAATTCAGTCAGACCTGAAATATTCTGGTCAGCAGTGAGGTAGCGGATTGTGGCGTCAGCTAATTTAGTCCGCTCTTCACGCGAGTAGCCCAAAGTGTCTGCTGGAAAACCAATCAATCCGTATTGGAAACCGGGGTAATTGAACGACAGCAAAATTCTGACCCCACCCATAAGGATGATGAATGGTAAAAGCAGCGCAATAAAAATGGCAAAAATCTTACTTGGATTGGTTTTCAAGGTAACTCCATTTCCTCATTAATTAGGTATTCCAGAACCATGCGGTTTGTCAAAAATTCGATCGGTGCCAGGTCATCAGTAAAGATTTTCCCATCGACCTCTGCCGAGGCCTTACCATTCAGGGCAATCTGAATGGCTGAAAACAATAACCGCTCTTTATCTTCTGTTGCATAAACCATGCTATTTTGATTGCTTGCCATATTTTCCCAGCTTGCTTCAGGGTTTTTAGCAGCGAATAAGATTGAGTTGTGCGACTCCGGCATATCAACTACAAAAATTCTGGGAAAGATCTGGTTCAATGTTGATGCCAGTCTATTTACCAGACTGCGGTCGCTTGATCCTCTGCCCACATTGATTGCGATTACGCCATCACTGGTCAATCTTTCTCCAAGCATTTGGAAGAACTCTACGGTCACCAGGTGTGGAGGGATGTAAGGCGGTCGATAAGCATCCACACTGATCAAATCATAAGCACCATCAGATTTTTCCATTTCCCAACGGCCGTCTCCAATAATCACTCGCAGGTTGGGTAGATCCATGCCGAAAAATTCCCAGCCAATTTCTACGATTTTAGGATCGATCTCAATTCCATCAACACGCGCGTCAGGCAGAGCAACACTGGCTTGTCTGGCGCTTGTTCCTGCGGCTAAGCCCACTAAGGCTATGCGCTTAACGTCGCCAATCTGAATTTGAGGGTTGAAAAATGGTCCGATTAATGCTTGTGACCAGGGACCCCCAAAAAAATACTGATTTGGATTATAGATTGAGTGCATCCCCTGGCCCTCATTTAAACGCAAAAACCGAAAATCGCCGTATTGCAAGACTTGGATGTAGTTGTAGGCAGACTCTGCTTCATAGATCAAGCCTGCAGAAGCTTTATCAAATCCTTTTGTACCAAGGATAGCCAGAACAATAATGACTATCCAGAAAACGCCAAAAATGAGCAGATGTTTGAACTTTTTCCTGACCCAAAACACGGCAATTCCTACCAAAAGCAAGGTGGCGGCGGTAAGTAGAAAAGTTCGATAAGTACCAATAAATGGGATCAGCACCAGCACAGTCAAAAATGTGCCAATAAATGACCCTAATGTCGATATGGCTGAAAGGGCACCGGACACTTTGCCCGAGTTTTCATTGTTTCTGAGTGCCAGACGCAGGGCAAACGGGGTCACCATTCCAAGCAAGGTCACCGGAATGATCAGAAGCACGATGACGCTCAGAAATGTGCCAGCCAGTAATCCAATATTGAGGGCGTCAAATGCCTCCGCTGATATTCTCAGTATCGGCCGTGCAACCAAAGGTACTATCCCGGTACTCACGCCGGCACTTGCCAACACAAAACCAAGAGTCTCAATTTTTGGCGAGGTATCCGCCCATTTCCCTCCCAACCAATTACCCAACGTAAGATATACCAGGATCAAGCCAATCACGACCGCCCAAACCAGGTTGCTGGTGCCAAAAACATTCCCCAATAGACGCGAAGCCGCGAACTCCAGCATCATGGTTCCCATCCCACCCAAAAAGACGATCAAGCCGATCGATGTGGGAAAAAGGTGTTCACGAGGGAATTTTTCTTTCCCTTCAGAGTTTTTTGCCATACCTAATTATAAAGCCCAGAAAAAAGAAAACACTCCCGGAGGAGTGTTCTTTTAAGCTGGGGGCAAAGGAGTCGAACCTCTACATACAGATTCAGAGTCTGCTGTCCTGCCATTAGACGAGCCCCCACTGAATAGGAAGGTATTTTACCACTATTGAGGAGCGTGGCAAGGGCTATCCCTTTAGCTTTTCCTTGTTTTCTTCACTGCGCATGCGCACGCTTTGAACTAACCCTATACCCAGAAGCATAGTCACAATCGAAGAGCCACCATAACTGATAAATGGCAAGGTTAATCCAGTAACAGGAAGTACCCGTAGGTTTACCCCGATGTTTACCATGGTTTGGAAAGCCATCAGCACCCCAAAGCCATAGCACAATAAAGCTCCATAAGCATCCGGAGCTTGTTGTGCGACCATAAAGCACCGAATGATAACAAATAGGATTAACAACATCACAATCGTCGTACCTACAAAACCAAATTCATTGCCGAGCACGGAAAAGATAAAATCGCTGACTCGAATCTTGAGAAATCGTAATTGAACCTGTGAACCCTGGCCGTAGCCCTGGCCAAACCAGCCCCCTGAACCAATGCTGATCTCCGCCTGGTCGACGTTGTAGGTATCGCCATAGCGGGCTTCAGGGTCCGGGCGCAAAAATGTTTCAATGCGACCTTTCTGATAATCAGCAAGATAAGGGAAGTCGGTGGCTATCGAAACCCCAAGAAAGACAATCAGAATGAGAAGAAAAATCAAAATGTATTTCGATTTCAGACCGCTTATCCAAACCATCAGCGCCCAAATTACCAAAAGAACCATCGTATTGCTCAGGTTAGGCTGCAGGAAGATCCAGATAATCAACCCGAGCGCGATAATGAAACTGCGCACAAGCACCCAGATGCTATTGACCTTCTCTACATTGCGTGACAAGTAATAGCTAAGACTGAGAATCATGGCAATTTTGGCCAGTTCTGAGGGTTGCACATTCACCAGTCCTACACTCAACCAGCGGGCGGCGCCAAAACTCACCTGGCCGGTGATAAAGGTCAGGACAAGAAGGATAACTGTTCCAGCGTAGACAAAGCGTCCCAACGATTGCCAGTAGTGATAATCAATCATGGAGACGATAAAGAGCACTACCATCCCAATTCCCGCGAATATGGCTTGCCGCTGTGCGTGGTCAGCCAGGGCAATGTTGCCAGCGATGGCAGAGCTAACCAGGGCGACCCCAAAAATGCAAAGTAAAAGAACTGCAGTGAAGAGTAAAAAATCGAATCGTTTCCAGATATCGCGTTTTAACATAAAAATTGCCAGGCCTACTCAGCTGCGCCTTCCCCTTGGTCAGCCTCACCCGCATCAATCCGCTGAAGCTCAAAATAGGCATCCAAGACACGGCGAACAATGGGAGCTGAAAATCTTGAACCTTCGGTGCCGTTATAGGAAAAATTCAGCACGATCACTTCCGGGTCCTCCGCGGGTGCATAACCCACAAACCATCCGTGGGCTGGCCAATAACCCATCGTCACCCCGCAGAGTTTATTCTTTAGCGCAAAATCATCGCAGTACTCAGCCGTTCCAGTTTTGCCAGCCACTGAGTACTCAACGTCTTCAAACTGAGCCGCCGCAGTGCCACTTTCAGGCTCGAAAGTCTTGGTTACCAGCTCCATGCCCTTACGCGCTTCAGCCAAAATCCAGGGCTCAACGGTCTTCAAGGTTTCGAGTTGAATGTTGCCATCATACTCATGGATCAGAGGTGTTTTTGTGATATCGACAACCATCTTTGGTTCAAACGATTGAACAACATTACCTTGGTCATCCATAATCTTCGAAATAATACTTGGCTGCATGCGCTTGCCATCGTTAGCGATAGTAGAAATGGAGTTGATCACCTGCATTGGGGTTGCAAGCACATAACCCTGGCCAACTGCTGCCAAATAGGTATCACCAGTCGCCCAGTTTTCACCAATATTCAAGCGTTTCCAGGTTGGGTTTGGGTTTAGTCCATTTACTTCGCCGGGTAATTCAACGCCGGTGACTTCCCCATAACCCAACGCGCTTGCGTACTCAGACATTCGCCAGATTCCCAAGCCGTCGCCCGGTACTTCGTTCTCATATCCTCCACCAACCTTGTACCAGTAAGTATTACAAGACCAGGCAATTGCCCGCAAGTAATCAACTGCTCCATGCCCTTCTTCGTTCCAGCATTTAAAGGTGCGTGGTGAACCGGGATCATTGGGATAAAATTTCTCAAGCAGTGTGATGGTGCCAGGGTCTTCAATGTGTTTCCATTCGTCAATCACATCTTCATTGAGGATACCCAGCGCTGAGACAAGCTTATAGACAGAGCCTGGTGGCACTTCAGAGCTGATGGCCTTGTTGAGCAGCGGCTTTGCTTCGTCCGCGCTAAGCTGATTATAGTAATATGCCGGGATGAAACGGCTCATGCGGTTATTTTCAAAACTGGGATAGTTGACCAGAGCCAATATCTCACCCGTTTTCACCTTCATCACAATAGTCACACCACTATCGCTTAAAACCCGGCCAATCAAAGTATTGTAATAATTGAATTGATCGATCATCGCCTGACGGGCAATTGCTTGCAGGCGATAGTCAATGGTGGTGTAAATATGGCTGCCATTGATGGGTTCTACAGGTTCCTCTAGGTTGCGCATCACCTGTCCGCCGACATTTACCTCTACAACACGGGTCCCATTAACACCCCCCAGCACATCCTGCATGGATTGCTCGAGGCCTGCGTAGCCCACCTTATCCCTTCCTGAGACAAAGCCAAGCCCGGTGTAATATTCAACTTGCGATTCCGGGATTGGGCCCAAAAAGCCTACTACCTCAGCGGTATCCACTCCGGTTGGATACTCACGGATGGATTGCACTTCCACGTTCACCCCTGGCCAATCCATAGCTTTTTCCTGAACAATCATGGCAATCTCTTTACTGACATCACACTTGAGCCTTGTCGCGCGGAAAGGCCAGTTATTGCCAGCGATGGTCACAATTTGCTCAATGCCAAAATCAGTGTTGCACTCGGAGAAGCTTTTTGCGGTTTCCTCGTTCAATATGCCATTGCTTGCCGGCATGGCGATAACCTCGCTCAATTCCTTCACCAACTGATGCAATTGGCCGGCATTGTCGTCGGGGTCAGGCATTTCTGCAGGTGTGATGGTGATATTGTAAGAAGGGATGTTTCGAGCCAGTACAACGCCATTGCGATCATAAATCATGCCCCGTTCAGTCGGATCGCTGATTACCTGGGTGCGATTATCAGTCGCCGCTGCCCGAAAACTGGCACCATTTAGGATTTGAAGGCTGAACAACTTGTACACATAGAAAGCGAACACAAGCCCCAGGATGACGAAAACCCATTTGATACGATTGAGGGCAATAGTTGGTTTTTCATACGTTTGGTTTTGATTCATAGTTCATTTGCCTTTGGTTGAGAGGTTCTTGCCAATTCCTGAATCAAGGCATGGACAGGAATGGCCAACAACATGTTCAGGATCAGGCTTGGCAACAGGATGTTAAATATCCCTTCGCGCCAGCTGAATGCCGTCCTTGAAATAAACAATGAGACCATGTACAGAAGATGTTGAAAAAGGGTACCAACAAATATCAGAAAGAACATGGCCAACAAAGGAGATTGTAATATCTTTTCGCGAAGCCAAATTGCAGCCAGGTAGACCACCAGGTAAACAAAAATGGGGATTAGCATTGGTTCGGCGGAAATCGCCCCCACCATGGCGCTAATCACCAGGATGACAACCCAAAAGTAACGGGTGCGTTGATGCAGTCCCCAGGCGGTCACAACCAAAAGAATGAGATCAGCGTAACCTGCCAGTAACGGAGTCTGGCTAACAATGCCATATTGCAGCATCAAAGCCAGAATAAAACTGAGCGCACTTACAAAATATGCCATAAAACCTTAGGGTACCAGGGGCTCGATATCTACCTGGTTGAAATTAGTGATTACCATCACCGCGCTGATGTGGGCAAAGTCCACAACTGGTTGAACAGAACCTGACTGGAAGAGAGTATTCTGTTTGGATTGCATGGCCAGCACCTGACCTACAAAGATGTTTGGAGGGTAATTACCTCCCAGGCCGGAGCTGAGAATTGCATCACCAATTTGCACTTCGGTCCCCTGGGGTACTAGTTCCAAACTGGCCTCGCCCATGAGAGAACCCCGCACCTGAGCTTCAACATTTGCGTTTTGAAGGCGTACGTTTACGACAGAATTGGCATCAGTAATTAATTCGACACGCGAAGCGTTGGAAATTACATTGTCGATCCGCCCCACAAGTCCTTTGTCCGTTACAACCGGCATACCATGTTTTATCCCCTGGCTTGAACCGACATCAATGATGATGTACTGACGATAGGGGCTGATTTCACGCCCGATGACATTGGCTGGTAAGTAACTGTGCTCCGGGTTTGCCCGCGCGAATTCAAGCAAGCCTGTCACAATCTGGATCTGTGAAAGCTGCTCTTGCAATTCAATGATTTTCCCCTGAGCTTGCGCAAGCTGGGATTGAAGCACCGCGTTCTGGTCACGTAAAGTCGCCATATCACGGGGTGAGTCAAAGAAATCTCTGAAGGCAGTGTAACGTTCAGTCAGCCAGCTCTGGGTGCGAATGATTGGATTGGTGCTGAAATTAAAAAAAGGTGTCAGATAACCTGCCATCGAGAGGAACAACAATCCCACCACGACTAATGCAATGATGAGATTACGAATGGCTTTGATGGAAATTTTGAGCTTCATGATTGCGTTTCTGGCCTTGGCCAGTCAACTTTAATCCGAGAGATTGGAGTAAGAGTCTCGCTCAATGCCAACGAGCAAATCCTGATATTCTTCAACATCATCGAAAATCATCGCGCAACCTCTGACCACACAAGTCATTGGGTCCTCCGCGACCCACACCCGCACTCGGATTTCATTCGCTAGCCGGTCAGCCAAACCCTGTAATTGGGCAGTGCCGCCTGCCAGACAAATGCCGGTGTCCATTAAATCTGAAAGAATTTCAGGTGGTGATTCATCCAACGCGTCTTTGATAGTATCGACGATTACCTGAATGGATGCTGAAAGGGCTTCTCGGATTTCCACCGATGAGATCTCAATCGCTTCCGGCAAGCCCGTGATCAGGTTTCGACCGCGTACATCTACTGTTTTTTCTTCCCGCAGTGGATAAGCGGAGCCAATGGCAATCTTTACTTTCTCGGCCATCTGTTCACCGATGAAAAGGTTGTACTTGGAGCGGATGTATTCGATGATATCCTGGTCTAATTCATCTCCAGCTACGCGCAAAGACCTGGATATTACGATGCCTCCAGTTGAAATAATCGCAACTTCAGTGGTTCCTCCGCCAATGTCCACAATCATATTGCCACGGCCCTCTTGAATGGGCAAACCAGCTCCAATGGCAGCAGCGGCCGGTTCGTGGATCATGTAAGCTTCCCGTGCGCCTGCGGACATCGCCGCGTCGTAGACTGCCCGTTTCTCAACTTCCGTTGCACCACTTGGGATGCCAACAACCACCCGTGGATGTGGGATGATCACCAGGCTATGTTCATGGGCTTTTTCAATAAAATAACCCAGCATTGCCTGGGTAATGTCGTATTCTGAAATGACGCCATCGCGTAATGGACGTAAAGTGACCAGATTTGCAGGTGTGCGCCCCACCATGGCTTTTGCCGCCGCGCCTACCTTTTCTGGTTCCCTGGTACGTTTATTGATTGCCACCCAGGATGGTTCGTTGATAACAATGCCTTTTCCTCGAACATTGACTAATGTATTCGCAGTTCCGAGGTCAATGCCCAAATCCAACGAGAAAAGGCCTAGAAACCAGCTGAAGGGATTTTTGAATGCCAAATTATCTCCGCGATTGGTTATTACTTTTAATCCTGCAAATTATAACATAGCCCTCGATGAGGCTGACAAAAGCCTCTCTATGTAAATCATGTCGCTTTGCAGATGTTACAATAGCTATAAGATATGGAGCAAAAAATGAACACCTCGCTTAGCCTTTTCCGCCTGCAAACCCTCTTTACGCGTCGCGCGGCCATCCGCCGGCGTCTTGAGCAAATTGAAACTGAACTCGCTGAAGACATTACGGTCAAAGCGGCCGTTTCTTCTCGCGAAGCCGCAGCAAAGACTTATGAAAACGCCCAGAAATTACAGTCAGAACATCAAGCTCTGATGAATGAACGCAGGTTAAAAAAAGACCTCACCCATGCTCAACTTTTTGGAGGTAAGGTACGCAGCCCCAAAGAACTACAGGAGTTGGAACAGGAAGAAAAGAACCTTACTGACTTGCTGAGCAGAATGGAAGAAGAAATGATGACCCAGATGGCTGCCTCTGACCAGGCAAAAGCCGATCTGGAACTAGCTCAAAATCTGCACCAGGCCGCCGTTGATCAAAAAGCTACCGATAGCTCCCTGCTCCTTGCGGAACGCAGCAAACTTCAGGAAGAATTGGGACCCCTTGGACTGCAACTCAAGTCACTCGCTCAGGAAATTCCTGCGGATGTCTTCACCGATTTTCAGGAACTTCTCAGAATCAAAAAAGGCCGGGCTGTGGCAGAAATATCTGATGGCAGCTGCGACGCCTGCGGCATGGACCTGACACCGGCAGACCTGCAACTGGCTAAATCTGCCCCAAAACCAATTCGTTGCAAAAACTGTGGCAGGATGCTGTTCTTCAAAAGTTGATTAGCGCATTGCCGCGACAATTATCTGTGTGAGTGCCCACTCTATCAGATAGATCGCAATCATCAGGATGACTGGTGAAAAATCCAGACTGCCGAAGGGTTTAACAATCTTGCGGATGGGTACCAATAACGGGTCAACGATACGGTCCACAAATTGCCTGATTGGGTTACTTGCTGGTAAGAAATAAGATAATAGCACTGATCCCAGCACGAGTATCGAGAGTACCTGCCCGATGGAGTGAACGATATTCAGTAATAATTGCATATTTTTCCTTTGTCAGTTACGTTTTCCCAAGATGGCTTCGCCAACGCGGATTACACTTGCGCCTTCTTCAATGGCAACTTCAAAATCAACTGAAGTGCCCATCGAAAGTTCATTGAAGTTCCAATCATATCGTATGTTCAAGCATTCCTGCAGTTCTCTTAGTGCGGCAAAGTAAGCCCGGTTGGCTTCAGGGTTATCCTGCAGCGGGGGCATCCCCATCAATCCAGAAATCCGCAAATTTCCCAGCTTAGCGATCGCTTCCAATTCTTCATAGAATTGGCTCTTTGCGCTTTCACTATCAATTCGGAATCCGCTTTTGTTCTCCTCAGAGGCAATATTGATTTCTAAAAGCACTTTTTGAGGACCGCCCAAACCTTGGTGGAAACGATCGACCCTTGATGCCAACTTCAGACTGTCAATTGAGTGAATCAAATCATATCCATGTGCCACCAGATCAGCTTTTCGGCTTTGAATATGTCCGATCATTTCCCAGTGCACAGAAGGCTGTGCTTTGAACCATTCCAATTTGGTAACTGCTTCTTCAGGATAATTTTCTCCAAATACCGAAAGCCCCGCGTCGATCGCTGCCTGAATGGTCTCAATGCTATGCCGTTTGGTCACAACCAAAAGCCTGGTGCTTTCTGCCGGCCGGCCTGCTCTACGTTCAGCTTGTCGCATGGCTTCCTGAACTCTGGCAGCCCTCTCCCGAATCAAATCAGCCAATTCACTCAAGTTTTTCCTCCCGCAGCGCCATTACAACACCAAAACGACCGGTAGCTCCTTTTTCCTTGCGATATGAAAACCATTCGTCCAGGTTTTCAGCAGTACAAAAATGAGAGTTTTCAATCCTTGTCACGCCAGCTTCCCGTAAGGTATCCTCCACAGCCAGGGGCAGG
The DNA here is from genome assembly GCA_964452955.1 of uncultured Anaerolineaceae bacterium. Lineage (GTDB taxonomy): Bacteria > Chloroflexota > Anaerolineae > Anaerolineales > Anaerolineaceae > Mesolinea. Next base: position 16,231 of record CAYVRH010000004.1, read on the forward strand.
TCAAGAAGGTACTTCTCATCGTGTGGTTCAAAATATTTATCAGCCTCGCTACCCCATCGGTTAATGAACTTATTCCGTACATCCTGGCCAACGAGATAACAATTCCCACAAATACCGGGGCCAATACCGACGTACCAGTCTTCTGGTGTGCTCCCATATTTTCCGCTCGCTTCTCTCACCGCCACTTCAGCGATTTTTTCCAGGGTGCCCTGCCACCCCGAATGAACGATTCCAATTGCTCTAACTCTAGGGTTATAAAAAAGCAAAGGGAAACAATCCGCAAACACCATGGCCAGGGTCACCTCAGGATTGTCCGTGAACATGGCATCGCCAGGTTGTGGGATGCTGCCCGGAACGAGGGGCTTTTCCGCAAAATGTACTTTGGTGCCATGCACTTGCCAGACGTTGTAGCGGCTATCTAAATTCCTTCCAAGCAACCGATAGACTTTTTGATGATTCTCCAGTACCAGCTCCCGTGCGTCGCCACAGGTACGCCCCAGGTTCAGTGAATGATGGATCCCTTTTGAAACACCTCCGACACGTGTGAAAATGCCGTGAATCACGGCCTTCTCAGGGATGCTCTCAAAGCTGTAATAACGCAATCCGTCGGCTTCGTGTCGAATCATTTTTGGCTCACCTTCCAGACAAGCGCGCGTTTTTCAAGCGTCAGACGATCTTCTTCAAAGATCTCATCGCTGGTAAACAGTCCATACCAGGCTGTCAAAGTGCCAAACAGGGTTCCGGTTAAAACGCGTAAGAAAGGAGTGCTCTCCCGTGCAGGAAACCAGTTTAGAAATGGCAACTGAAAGATTGAAATCATCTGCGTGCCACCATCCAGCACAATCGGCAGAAGCCCCAGAACTGCCCAGATATACCAAGGAATGTTCTTTGCGTTATCACGCAGGAACATGAAGAGTAGTGCAATGATCAGGATGCTGGTGTAGATCGCCAGGTCTCTTTCACACAAGGCAATTTTATATCCCATTTCCTCGTTGCCGACAAAATGAGAGGCGGCAGACACATCATTCTCACGCTGGCCTGAAGCTTCACCATAAGTCTGCAATCCTTCTACATGGGCAAGGTTGCTTGGGTAAGCCAATTGGGGTCCAAAAAGGAAAAAGGAGCGTGACGCCATTTGGTGGCAGAAAGGACGAAATAAAGCATAGACCCTTTGGGCAGCCAGCGTGTTACCTGTCTTCATCAAAATTGGTGCCAGAAGTGCCAAACCAAGGTAAATAGCCAGTAGTAATGCGACCAGGAGCGGATAGTTTCTGCGCAAAAAGAGGCCCCTTTTTTCTTTTGTTTCCAAATCTTGGATCTTAGTGTTACGCTCCAGGCTTGCCTCAGATTCCCGGGATCGGATCGCAGCTTCTTCAAAGAAATTCGCCAGGCGCAAGCTGTCAAAATTCCCTTGCAACGCTAAATCGCCAATTTCCAACCTTGGCAAGTTCTTTTGCATCTTCTTCCACAGAAATTCTGATGAACTTACATCGACAAGAACAAGTTCATGCGGGAAATTTGCCTGAAACAAATCCAGACGACTTACGAGTTCATCTTTTAAAGGAATAGTTGGTTTTGAGTAAAAAAGTAAAAGCTTGAGTAGAACTTCCGAAGTACTTTTTTCCACAAGCCGGTACTCTACGAGCCACTGACTAGGACGTGGGTAGATTCACCCATGCCGGCAACAGTGTACTCACCAGGGTAATAGTTAACGATCGGATTTGTCCAGCGGAAGATGAATTGGGCGTCATCCGGACGGCAGTTCACGCAGCCATGAGAAATGGCGGTGCCAAAGTTGTTGTGCCAATAGGCAGAGTGTATGGCCGCGCCATTTGAATCAAAGAAGGTAACCCAGCCGATACCAGGGGTATCAAAGGCCCACAAGCCACTCGCGCTCATATGAATCGAGACTAGCTTGCGCCAGATGATGTTTTCTCCCACAGGCGTAATCCAAACACCTTCAGGTTTTCCACCTGATGAAATATCGCAGTAATAGACTTCATTCTTACCCTCAAAGCAGGAGAGGGTTTGATAATCCAAATCTATACGAATGACCTTGTTGGTAAGTTCCGGCCGGATAGGGGCTGTATCTTCTTTGGTTACCGGTTTACAGGCAGTAGCATCCACCCAAAAGCTATCTGGTGCGGCACCATAAAGTTGGGTAAGTAAATACTCTGTTTTGCCGCTGTACTGACGGATCTCACTTGCCCAAAATATCTGCGAATAATAGAGGGTGGGTACGAGAGTATCTTTGAGCCAGAACGACTCCGGTGAACGGGTCAATTCTAATCCAACCATCGGTACAGAAATCTCAACCCACATGCCGGCTTGACCCTGCTCATTGACCGGCAATTTTGTCAAAGGCTTGTTGATCTTGTTCTTCACGGGCTGGACGTAGGGTGCGTAAATGTAACCCAGCGGGGTTTCTACCCAGCGTTGGCTGATGCGGTTCAAGTCGAGGTTGCTGGCAATGACTTCATGTTTGATTTCCACAACATCATCGCGATAGACACGCCCTAAAGTTGGTGCGCTCATATTTGGCTCGCTCTTGACTTCCGTCCATGCGCCAATATCCCCATTACAGATTCGCCCCAAATTTGCCCCATCCGGGTAAGTTTGTGGCTTGTATATTCGATCGTTGCGGAAATTGGGTAAAGCCAAAGCGCCAGCAGTCAGAGCGCCAGCCTTTAGAAAATCCCTTCGTGAGAGTAACTTGTTCCTATCCATGTTCGGAGATTATAGCTTGTTTGAAATAGTGGTCAAAGTAAAGGTATAAATATTTAGCTTTCTCTAATACTTATTACGAGCGGATAAATCCCTTTCTTCATCCCGCTCCTTGATGCTTGCGCGTTTGTCATATAGTTTTTTGCCCTTGGCTACGCCAATTTCCAGCTTTGCCCTGCCAGCTTTCAGGTAAACACGAATGGGCACAATTGTCATGCCCTTGATGCGTACGGCATTCCACATCTCCCGAATTTCTTTCTTGTGCAAGAGCAAGCGACGCTCACGGTCGGGGTCATGTTGGAAAGCACTCGCCTGCGCGTACGGAGCTACATGCGCACCAACCAGCCAGGCCTGCTTCCCATCGGTGCGTACATAAGCCTCCTGCAAGCTGATTTGGCCCAGACGGACAGATTTGATCTCTGTCCCAAGCAAAGCAATACCGGCTTCATAGGTTTCTTCGATAAAATATTCAAACCGTGCTTTGCGGTTGGTCGCTAACGTTTTTACGTCCATGTTGCGCAATTTTAGCATATTCGTACAATAGAATTGAACGATCAATATCGATCGGAGGTAGGATGGCAAAAGAAATAATATTAGCACTCGGTGGAGGTGGCTTGCGTGGTATCGCCCATCTTGGGGTTCTTCGCTGCCTGGAGGAAAACGGTTATGTGGTGAAGGGTATTGCTGGCACCAGCATCGGGGCCATGATCGGAGCTTTATACGCCTCAGGTGCCAGCCTCGAAGAAATTGACGCAATCGTGAATCAGTTCACAGCGAAACCGAACTTTGACCGCAAACCGGGTGATGCAGCTGCATTATTGGGAATTGCCTTCATTGAGCAATTATTAACTGAGTTTTTTCAGGACCAGTGTATTGAAGACTTCCCCATAAAATTTGTTGCTACAGCTGCCAATCTGGATACTGAGCGCGAAGTTGTACTTTCTTCTGGTAGAGCGGTTGATGCCGTATTGGCGGCAATTGCCATCCCGGGAATTTTTCCTGCCCAGAAAACTGATAACGGCATACTCATCGACGGGGGTGTTTTGGATCCCATTCCTGTGGGACTTGCCCGACAATTGGACCCAGCATTGCCTGTTGTAGCTGTTTGCCTATATAAGAAAAACCCCCATGAAGTGAACTATGAATCAACGCTTCCTTTCGAAAGTCTCCTGCCAAAGCCACTATCGCAGCGTTTTACCCGTAACCGTTATTATGAATCCTTGAGCCTCCTTACGCGATCATTGGATCTCATGCTTGACCGGATGGCTGATGCAACTTTATTGATCGACAAGCCGGATGTACTGGTCACCCCACTGGTTGGGCACTATCATCTCCTCGATTATGATATCCCTTCTGACCTTCGGGAACGGGGCTACAACGCAATGCAGCACCAGCTTGTTGAACTTGAGAAATCCATGGATCTCGTAAAAACGCTTGTACGTGTCGCAAAATATGCGGATGGCTCACCTGAGGTGGAGCCGACTGTCAAACCTTTACCCCCGTCTCAAGAGCGAGATTAAGGCTAAAAACAAACCCAGACCAAATAGAATAACAATCACAAACCCAATAGGCAAACCACCCGGCACGGTGTTTGTGCTTACTTCCTGAAAGGTTGGTATGAGTAAAGGGGGTGGTTCAGTGAAAGTTGGCAA
>CAYVRH010000005.1:0-1411 GCA_964452955.1 uncultured Anaerolineaceae bacterium
CATTATTGATAACGACCAATTTGCCGCCATTAGCCACCAGAGGCCGGGCTTTATTGATCAGCCCCAACCAATCAGCCAGCAGGTCCACCCTGCCGCTCTTGGTGGTCGAGAAAAATGGTGGGTCGAGAATGACAATATCAAAAAGTTCCCCGCTGGTCTTGATACGGCTAACCACCTTGAAGAAGTCCAACGGCAGCACTTTCATCTCACCAGGATATCGCCCAAGCCTGGCCGATTTTTTTGCCAGTTCCAGAAATGTTGCATTGATATCGGTTTGCAGGACGCGGCTGGCCTGGCCGGCTAGGGCAGCAACCCCCAGCGACCCAGAGTAAGCAAAGCAATTGAGCACACTTTTACCTTGGCTTTGCTCTTTCAGCCAGTGCCGCAGTAGGCGCGTGTCCAGGAAGAAGCTTTCGTCCTGGTTCAGGCGCAGGTCAACGGCGTAACGCACACCATTCTCTTCAATCCAGCCAGGCAATTTATTGCCAACTAGTAAAACCCCTTTGCGTTCTTGTTCTGCCAAATTTAACCGGCGTTTCACTAGGATTGCCTCAAGCCAGGGGAATTCCTCTTGGAGAGCCCCCACGATGAAATCCAATTTTTGCTTTTCCACACCGAATTCTGGTTTATTGTGGTCTGAAATCACAACAGCACTGGCATACAGGTCAACCACCAGCCCTTTGCAACCCTCATAATATCCGTTGAATAAACGCATAGCGCTTTCATGCCGCGGGTCGAGCAGCTCTGAACGGTATTTCAGGCAGCGTCTGAAATGGATTTCAAATTCCGCAATATTCGACTCGTTTTGATTATTCAAGTATTTCCTCGCTCTTTTTCCAGATCTGGTAAAGCGCCAGGTTGCCTTCCCTGCCATCGGAGTAGAAGCTTTCTTGAAGTTGCATTCCCACTGCTTCACCCAGGGCTGTCAACTCGTCCTCGCGAAATTCATGCACATAACGCAACCCAGGAACTGGTGAATCCTGCCCACGCCAATCCATCAAAAGGTCTCCAGTCTCCAGATCTTCCGGGCTTATGCCAACCTTCGAAAAGGGTTGGATATGCTTGACGAGCCGCTCGGAATTATGGATTTGCCAGCAGGAGAGCATCAATTCCCCACCAGCTTCCAGTAGCTTGGCTGCCTGTGTGAAAAACGCCAGATGGGCGGGCTGTGAGGGAAAATGTTGTAGTGTGGCGAAACACACAATCAGCGGCCAAGCCTGCACAGAAATACTTCCATAAAACGCTTCGTCAAGCAGGTCTGCCTGCCAGAACTCTGCCATAAGCAAGGGATATTGCATGGCGCGTTCCTCCGCGAAACCCAGAAGTGACTGACTGCCATCCACACCCAGGTATTTCCCGTTGTAGCCGGCCAGTGCAAGCGCTAAGTCTCCCTTAAATAAGTCCAGCATAT
>CAYVRH010000005.1:1421-17765 GCA_964452955.1 uncultured Anaerolineaceae bacterium
TGGGCTTCTCAAGCATGGCTGGGAGCAGTTGCTTCACGCCAGGTTGGATTTGGCCACGGGTAAGGGAAAATGAAGGCCCAAGCTCATCATAAAAACTGCGGTTAAGTTGGAGCAGCAGTGAAATCGTTTCGTCTTTCATTAAATCTGATTCTACTCGATTGCCATTTGCCTTTGCCATTTACTCATCTTTTACATAGCCATCAGATGGGTTAGAATTTCACTCGAAAAGGACACGCTATGATCACATTTTTAAATTCTCTCTCTCCTGTCTTACAAGCATTGGCGGGTACCATTTTTACCTGGTTTATGACGGCACTCGGCGCGGCCGGCGTTTTTATTGGCAAACAGATTAGCAAAAAAGTGCTTAATGGCATGTTGGGTTTCGCTTCAGGTGTAATGATTGCTGCCAGCTATTTTTCTTTGCTCGCTCCGGCAATCGAAATGTCTCAAGGCAGTCCAACCCCTGCTTGGGTACCAGCTGTTACCGGTTTCCTTTTCGGTGGACTATTCCTGCTAACGGTAGATAAGGTGCTGCCCCATTTGCACCCTGGGGATAAAACCCCTGAAGGACCCAAAAGTTCCTGGCAACGCAGTGTCTTGTTGGTGATGGCCATAACCCTGCACAATATTCCTGAAGGTTTGGCTGTTGGGGTGGCATTTGGTGCTGCGGCCAGTGGTTTTGGCAATGCCAGCATCAGCTCAGCTATCGCGCTGGCACTTGGTATTGGTATCCAGAATTTCCCCGAAGGGCTTGCCGTCTCTGTTCCATTACGCCGTGAAGGAACGAGTAAGTGGAAAGCCTTTAGCGTTGGCCAGTTCTCCGGTCTGGTGGAACCAATAGCTGCCATGATAGGTGCGGCAGCAGTCTCGACCATGCGTGGTTTGTTGCCCTACGCGCTGGCTTTTGCCGCTGGTGCCATGATCTACGTGGTCGCGGAGGAACTCATCCCTGAGTCCAAACGTGAAGCCGAAGACCATTCCGACGTCCCAACCATCGGTGTTATGCTTGGTTTTGCAGTCATGATGCTGCTGGATGTGGCTCTCGGTTAAGTCATGAAACACGATGCAATTGCCTGGCAGAAAAAACGGGAATACAGCCCGGAAGAAATGGCTATCGCGGATCTCGTCCTGGCTGAAATCATGGCTGGGAAAGCCATTCAGGCATCCTTGCGTGCCCATCCCTTGCCAGGCAGCCGCGGTTTTCTAGCCAAGCACGCGCTCGTGGCCGCTTATTACCAGGCTGTTGAAAAAGGGGAATTGCAGCCTGACCCGGACCTCCTGGCCCGTATCCGTATGAAACCCATCCGCACCCTATCCGGAGTGGCAACTATCACCGTGCTTACCAAGCCAGCGCCTTGCCCGGGTGAGTGCATCTTCTGCCCAACAGAAGAGAACATGCCGCAATCCTACCTTTCCGACGAACCCGGCGCGCGGCGTGGGGTGGAAAATAATTTTGACCCGTATCTTCAGGTCAGCTCACGCCTTAAGGGGCTGCATGAAGTGGGTCACCCAACCGATAAAATCGAATTGCTCATCCTCGGCGGCTCCTGGACGGCTTATCCCAAGCAGTACCAGGAATGGTTTATACGCCGTTGCCTTGAAGCCATGAATGAGGAAAACCCAGAGGATGATGCCCCCAAAGGTGGTCTACAGGGGGTGCAGAAACGTAACACCAAGGCACAGCACCGCAATGTCGGCATGGTCATCGAAACCCGCCCTGACCTGGTAAACCGCGAGGAATTGATCTTCTATCGCAAGCTGGGTGTCACCAAACTGCAGATCGGCGTGCAGAGCCTGGATGATCGCATCCTGGCACTGAACAAACGCGGTCATACCGTGCAGGAGATGGTGGATGCCATCCAGATGATCCGCCTGGCAGGTTTCAAGATCGTGGCGCACTGGATGCCAAATCTACTGGGGGCGACGGTGGAATCAGACCGCCTGGATTATGCCCGCTTGTGGTGTGAAGGCTCTGTTCAACCCGATGAACTCAAAATTTACCCCTGCCAGCTGCTTAAGCAGGCTGAACTCTACAAATACTGGGAACGTGGTGAGTATCAGCCTTACGGCGAAGAAGATCTAACTGAGCTACTTTCGGATATCAAACCCACTACCCCACGTTACTGCCGCATCAATCGTGTTATCCGCGATATCCCCTCCAATCATGTGGTTGAAGGCAACCGCAACACCAGCCTGCGCCAGGATCTGACCACGCGCATGCAGGCCAAGGGCGTGAAATGCCAATGCATCCGCTGCCGCGAAGTGCGCAGCAAGGATATTGATGCGCAAACCCTGAAACTGAACGACCTGGTATACGATACTGGTCCCTCCCTCGAACACTTCATAAGCTTTGATACGGCCAATGACGAATTGGCTGGATTTCTCCGCCTCTCCCTGCCCAAGGCAAACAATCCTCTGGGTATTCCAGACCTGGATGGGGCAGCCATGATCCGTGAGGTGCACGTTTTTGGTCAGTCCCTGGAACTCGGCGCGGATAGTAAAGGCGCGGCGCAGCACCTTGGCCTCGGTAGGCAGTTGATTGAGCGAGCCAGCCAAATCAGCCTGCAGGCGGGTTTTTCACGCCTGGCAGTCATTTCTGCCATTGGGACGCGCGAATATTACCGCAAGCGCGGTTTCTCGGAGGGGGAACTGTATATGCTGAAAGCGCTTGCCTGAAGACGCTTTGCCTTAAGACTGGGTATGGATGGGGTGCGTGTCTTCTTCTGAAGATGGGGCGGGCGGCTCATCCGGATGGGTGGTTGGTTCCACGCTGTTGCGTTGCTCCAGGCGGGTGATCATATCAACCCGGCGCTGATGGCGTTCCCCTTCAAAATTGGCGTTTAGCCAACCCTCTACCAGTAAGGTGGCCAAGCCTCCAGCAATCACGCGCGCGCCCAGGCAGAGCACATTGGCATTGTTGTGGCGTTTGGCGAAGATGGCTGAGAAAGGTTCGCTGCAAGCGGCAGCCCGGATGCCTTTGAATTTATTGGCAGAGATGGACATGCCAACGCCAGTTCCACAGATCAAGATGCCCCGGTCAGCCGCGCCGCCTAAAATGGCTTTACACACCTTTTCAGCGATACGCGGGTAATCACAACTATCAGTTGTGTAGGTGCCCAGATCTTCATACGCGATCTTGCGGCTCTCAAGATAGGTTTTGATTTCCTCTTTTAAGGCAACTCCGGAGTGGTCACAACCAATGGCAATTTTCATAAGCACCTCTATTCAGATGGGATTATAACGAAAAGCCCTTTGGATTTGAAGGTTGGCGCGCCTGCCCTTACACTTATCCATCTACTTTCCGCGAGCATCGAACTAAAAGTATCAAAGTAACCATGCTTTGGTTCTGCAGTTTGAATATGCAGAACCTAACCTTGCATAGTTCTGTGGATTATATTGATTTGATGTAGAATCAAAAATCGGAAGCATCTATGCTGATGCGAAAGGTTAGGTTTAGACGATGATTTTAGTAACAGGGGCTGCAGGTCACATTGGTAATGTCCTTATCCGTGAACTAACTGCCTTGGGAAAGCAAGTACGCGGTTTGGTATTGCCAGGGGAGAATATTCAAAGCCTTGAAGGCTTGGATCTTGAAATCTTTGAGGGCAATATTCTTGATAAGCCTGCCATGCTACGGGCAATGCAAGGGGTGGACACGGTTTACCACCTCGCCAGCCTGGTCAGTATCACCAAGGACAAAATCGACCTGATGCGTCTGGTCAATATCAAAGGTACTCAAAATGTGCTTGAAGCTGCCAAGGAATCGGGCGTGAAGAAGGTCATCTATACCAGCTCTATACACGCCTTGGAACGCCCCGCGCACGGCACGATTATCGATGAAACCTTAAAATTTGATTCAAACAATCCGGCCGGCCCCTATGATCAGACCAAAGCAGAGGCCTCAGTACTAGCCCAAAAAGCCGCCGCGGAGGGTCTGGATGTTACGATTGTCTGCCCAACGGGTGTAATCGGGCCTTACGATTTCAGCCGATCGGAAATGGGCGAGATGATCCTCTCTTGGATGAAGAAGAAACCTTCACTCTCATTGGATGCTACTTTTGATTTTGTGGATATCCGCGATGTTGTCAAAGGGCATATCCTGGCTGCTGAAAAAGGCCGCAAAGGCGAAACCTATCTGCTTTCAGGCGTGGATATTAAAATCAGCCGCCTGCGTGATCTGGTTCAAGAGGCAATGGGGATCAAATCTCCGGTTGTCGTTTTTCCATATTGGTTTGCCAAGGCCATCGCGCCGCTGGCGGAGATCTGGTACAAAATCACCCGCACTCGCCCGCGCCTTACCAGCTATTCACTTGAAACACTGATGAGCAACTCAGAGATTTCCTGTGCCAAAGCCTGCCAGGAGCTCGGTTTTGTGGCGCGTCCCATTGAAGATACAGTCAAAGACACCGTGCATTGGTGGAAGGATAACTTCGGAAAAACCCGTAGCAGCTTGCGCTTTGATTCTGTGTTGCGCAAGAAAACAAGGTCGGCTCCGGGCGGAGCTTAAGTAGAAGTGAAGAGCGCGGAAACGCGCTTTTTTTATGCTTCAGCCTTGGTAGCTACCACCACCAAATCCGAACTCGATTCTGGGTCAAATTCATCCCCGGCCATATTTCCGTAGAACCGGACTTCTTCGAAGCCCACTTTCTTGATTTCTACCAGCAGATGCTCAGAGATGGTTGGATACAGCAGGGTTGAATCCATCTCAGTCCGCCAATCTTGCGTTCCCTCCCGGGAAAGGGTGAGAATGTTGAATTGAATCAATCCATTGGGTAGAAAATCGTAAAATCGAAAGAAGACGTAATGTTTGTTCTTGTCATCCACTGCCTGCGGGTCCATCCAGCGCAGCTTCTTTTTTACTACCCGGTCGAAATTACGGCTCTGCACAATCATGCTTCCGCCTGGTTTTACCAGAGCCGCAAAATCAGCCAACGCTTCGGCCAGTTCTTTTTGTGATTGCACGTGTGGTAAAGAGTTACCAAGGCAAAGCAAGGCATCAAATTGCTCCCCCGCAAAAGCTTTAGCCATATTCCCAAAACCAACTGTTTTGAGGTTTAGTTTTTGATCGGCAGCAAAGGCATTTGCCCGTGCATGGCTGACCATCTCTGGGTAAAGGTCCGCGCCGCTCATCTGGAAGCCTTCATTCGCCAGCGCGATAGCATGCCGGCCGGTGCCGCAGGCTGCGTCCAACACCTTTAATTCGTGGGGATTTTCTCCCAGGTTTGAGATTTCTTTGATCAAAAAGGGCAATTCATAAGCCAATCGGCTTTTCCAGTCAACAAAATAATCGTAAACCGGAGCAAGATGTTCGTACATGCTAAGCATCCTTCTTTTCTGTGGGTTGACAGTTAGGGCAATAATGGGTTCCGCGTTGGGAGACCGTTGTGCGGGCAATCAGAGTGCCACAAACCGGGCAGGGCTGACCCTTGCGCTGATAAACCTGGAAATAATTCTGAAATTCACCCCCGCGATACACCCAGTCAATGCTGGCACCATTGTGGGCGATGCCAAGGTTAAGGCTTTCCCTGATTTTTGCCAACAATGATGCTGCTTCGCTTCGAGTCAGGCTGCGGCTTCTGCGCGTTGGGTGGATTTTGCTTCCGAACAGGGCTTCATCAGAATATATATTGCCGATGCCTGCTAGAAAACTCTGGTCCAGTAGGAGACTTTTGATCTGGCGGTTCTTGGTCTGCAGCATCTGATAAAAGCTGTCCTCACTGATTTCCGGCGCGAACGGATCCAGGCCAATCTTAAGAAGCAATTCCTTGGGGTCCTTCACAAACCAGATCCGGCCGAACTTACGCGTATCGTTAAAAGCCAAGCCAAACCCACCCTGGAAGTGCAGGTAGAAACGGTCATGAGGCAGGACTGGATTTGATTCTCTTGAAGCTCCTAGCTCTTCAGCCATACGCAGGTCCCCGCTCATCCGTAAATGAATGACCAGCTGGAATTCCTTGAAGGCAATCAACAAAAATTTACCTCTGCGAGTGATGTCCAGGATTTTCTGCCCGGCCAACTTCTCGCGCAGATCCTGCAGGTTGGCGGTCGCCAGTGTTTTTGGCCAGAAGAGAGATGCGCCTGTTACCACTTGCCCAAGAATGGAGGGGATAGCTTCCGAGCCATTCACTAAAATCCTCCGGATGGTCTCAACTTCTGGAAGTTCAGGCATATCTCAATTATAAGTCAGCTACTTGTTTATCGGGAATCAAAAAAGACTCCTGTAAAATTAGGAGTCTTCCTGATTCACATTCTTCGATTACCTTACTAGGTCTACTCGTTGAACATGGCACCGACGGAGGTGCCTTCATTGGCACGCTTGATGACCTCTGCCAGCAGTGGTCCGATGGTCAGTACCGTCAGACGGCCGCCAAACAAGGCCTGACGGTCTTTGGGGATCGGAACTGTATTTGTAGTAATGAACTCTTTGACTGGTTCAGCAGAAAGCCGTTCAATGGCGTTCTTGGTAAGCAATGGGTGCACAAAGGCTACATAAACATCCCGGGCGCCGTTCAATTTGGCAACCTGAATGGCCTGCGCCATCGAGCCGCCGGTATCTACTTCGTCATCGACCAAAACGACATCATGCCCGTTGATATCAGCTATCACTGCCATGGCTTCGGCGTTTTCCTTGTTATCGATGCGGCGCTTTTCAATAAAGTTCAGAGGTAAATTGAGCGATTGCGCGTAACGCCGGCCGCCCTTGGCAAAGCCCAGGTCAGCCGTAAGTACGACTGGGTTGTGCATTTCATGCAACTTGCTGGCAAGATAAGGCTTAAGGATGTGATAGCCTGAAAGCACATCGCCGGGAATGGAGAAGAAGCCCTGGATTTGCCCTGCGTGCAGGTCCATAGTCATGTAACGGTCAGCGCCGGCTACTTCGATCATATCGGTCACCAGTTTCGCGGTGATCGGCACCCGGGGCTGGTCTTTGCGGTCCGAGCGCCCGTAGCACATGTAGGGGAACACAGCAGTGATGCGCCCAGCAGAATCCAGGCGCAGGGTCTGGATGAGGATTAGCAATTCCATCAGATTGCGGTGAACCGGTGTTGAAGTTGTTTGGATCACATAGCAATCTTGCCCGCGTACTGAAGCGTGCAATTTGACGAAAAGATTTTCATTCGTAAATTCGATCACATCCCGTCCGCACAACCCAATCCCGAGTGTATCAGCCACTTCTTGTGCCAACTCCATGGAAGCCGTCCCTGCGAAGAGGCGAATGTTGCCATAGGTCATGCTGTGGGGGCCTGTTTTTACAAAACTCATGCTTTAACCTTCCTTTTTTTGGGCCAGATCCCATTCTGGCCTCAAGATACTCATAATATAGACATCTACAAATTTGCCCTCTTGATAGTGGGCTTCGCGCAAGGTGCCTTCGTGGTGCATTCCGGCTTTTTCGTAAGCCCGGATACCACCTTTATTGGGGGCGTGTACCCGTAGCCAGATGCGGTGAAGATTCAAGTGATAAAAACCGTGCCAGATGAGCGCCTGTACGGCTTCAGTGCCATAACCTTTATTCCATTCGCTTTTTTCGGCGATGAAAAGGCCAATTTCAGCGCTCCGTTCAACACGGTCAATCGCGTGGTAGCCCCCATTTCCGATCAATTTCAAGTTGGAAGTATCGCCATCCTGGATAAGGATGCTCATGGTACGCTCATCGATTGGGCGCTTAAACTCATTTTCAAGCCAGTTTTCTTCATCGGCCAACGAATAAGGGACCATCGGTACGCCTAAATTATGCGTCACTTCCGGGTCGCGCATCCATGCAACGTATCGCGGCAGCATCTCTCGATCCAGAGCCTGAAATGTGAGCCTGCCAAACTTAAAATCGGCCATTCCGGTTCCTTAGGGCTCCAAACGGTTGGGTCCCCTAAACAGGTAGACGGCTTCACGGATATTGGGCAGGTCAAGCAAGACCATCAGAAGACGGCTGAGCCCCAGCCCAAAGCCACCATGTGGCGGGCAACCGTAGCGGAAGTAATTAAGGTAATTCTGAATGGGTGGCAGTGTAAGGCCTTTTTCCAAAGCCTGTGCAGCCAGCACATCGTAACGATGCTCGCGTTGGGCACCCGTGGTCACTTCAAGGCCTTTGCCCAGGAGGTCAAAACTCTTGGTCAGCTCAGGGTGATCGGCGTGGCGCATGTGGTAGAAGGGCCGCACCGTGGCAGGCCAATCGATGACGAAGACGAAATCGTTGCCATATTTCTCTTTGACATAAGCCCCAAGTGCTCTTTCGGCACCCGGGTCCAGGTCTCCTTTTTTCTCTGGGGGCAGTTTGTAATCCATGGACTTGAGCACCTGGTAAGCCTCGGCCATGGTCATGCGGGGGAATGGCACACTGGGAACGCTCACTTCGGTACCCAAAAGTGTCTTGATTTCTTCGTTATGCTTGTCTTTGACAGCCTGGAAGCTGAAAGCCAGCCAATTTTCCATAAATTTCATCACGTCATCATGGTCGTCAATCCAGCTCATTTCCATATCCACGCCGGTAAATTCGGTCATATGGCGGGAAGTAAAGGAAGGGTCAGCACGGAAAACCGGACCAATCTCGAAGACGTTTTCATAGCCGGCAGCCATGGCCATCTGCTTATAAAACTGGGGCGACTGTGCCAGATAAGCGGTGCGGTCGAAGTATTTGATCTCAAAGAGTTCCGCGCCCGATTCTGAAGGCGTGCCCATGGTTTTTGGGGAGTGCATCTCGATGAAATTGTGCTGGATCCAGTACTCCCGCATGGCTTCTTCCATGGTCGTCTGAACCTCAAAAATCAATCGGCTGCGTTGACGGCGCAGGTCCAGATAACGCCAGTCCAAACGATAATCCTGGTCGGGCAGCGTTTCTCCGAAGGGCTCAAAAGGCAGCGGTGCTTCTGCATTGCCTTCAACCTTGAGGTCTTCAAGTTGGATCTCAATGCCGCCTAATTTAACGACCTCATTTTCTACTACTTTGCCAAATACCGTGAGCGCGGATTCAACCCCCAGGGCAGAAATCTTCTCAGCCAGCTCCGGATTACCTTTTTTCCACAGCGCAATCTGCACCAATCCAGTTCGGTCACGTAAAACGAGGAATTGCATGCTTTTCTGATCACGCAGAATTTGCAGCCAGCCTTGAATTTTCACTTGCTGCCCAACTTTACCCAGCAGGTCCTTGATTAAGGTCCGTTCCATAATCCACACTCCAATAATAGATTTCTAAAAAAATTATAACGCCATTAGGGCTTGGACAGCCTGATTAGGTGATATCCGCTTTTCCAATAAATCATGCAGAATTACCTGCAATTTTGCTTTGTCAGCATCCTCAAGCCATCTGCGGTAGAGGCTCAGGCGCAGGTTACGGGCAACAATCTCGTGCAGTGCCAATTCGGTTTTTAAGTCCCAAAGTCCGTGTTCTTTAAGGAATTGGCCGTGCTCAAGGATCTTATCTGCCAATTCAGATAAGCCTTTGTTTTCGGTAGCCACGGTTTTTAGCACAGGTGGGAACCAGTAGTCTTCATCAATCATATGATCCAGTTTTTCCTGGTTTTTCTCAGTCAGAAAACGATGATGGTGTACATTCAGGTCTTTGCCGTGGCCAGCATTGACCATATTCTGCAGGTTACGTACGGACCCTTCCACTCCGGGTCGATCGGCCTTGTTCACCACCAGCAAATCCGCGATTTCGAGAATGCCGGCTTTGATGGCTTGGATGTCATCACCCATATCGGGGGTATCAACGACGATGACTGTATGTGCGAGATTAACCACATCCACTTCGGATTGGCCAGCCCCAACAGTTTCGATCAAAACGTAATCGTAGCCAGCGGCGTCGAACACCTGGGTAAAAGCTTCGGTACGGTCAGAAAGCCCGCCCAAAGCTCCCCGGGTGGCCATCGAACGGATGAATACGTCCGGATCGTGCTGGATCTGCAGCATGCGTACACGGTCGCCCAAAAGTGCGCCGCCTGAAAACGGGCTGGTGGGGTCAACCGCGATAACCGCGATTCTGGGTTTACTGGGGCGGGTACGTAGCTCTTTAACGAGTGCGGCTACCAGGGTGCTTTTGCCTGAACCCGGCGCACCGGTGATGCCAATTTTGTGGGCTTTACCGGTGTGCGCATAGATCAAGTCTAAGGCTTCGATACCTTTAGGGGTTTCTGCCTCCACTTCGGAGAGCAGGCGGGTAAGCGAAAGCTTATCTCCCTGGAGGGCTTTCTCGACCAAGGCTGAGGGCATGGCTTATGGGGTGTCGATGGCTTCGTGGATGTCGCGGCAGACGGTTTGGGTGTTCGTTCCTGGCCCGTAAACCTTGGTCACCCCGGATTCAAGCAAATGCGGGATATCCGCTTCAGGGATAATGCCGCCTAGAAAGACATAGACATTATTCTGGCCGTTCGCGCGCAATTTTTCAATCACTTGGGGAACCAGGGCATTGTGCGCGCCGGAAAGGATGGAAAGACCAACCGCGTCCACATCTTCCTGGAGGGCTGCTTCCGCGATCATATCCGGGGTTTGGCGCAAGCCTGTATAGATCACTTCCATGCCATCATCGCGCAGGGCGCGGGCAATTACTTTGGCGCCGCGATCGTGGCCATCCAGCCCGGGTTTGGCAATCAAAATTCGAATTTTCTTCTCGGCCATAGGTTCCTCCGTTGACAAGATTATAACTTGTCTCAGCTTGCTTGCGCCTTATAAGCACAAAATCAAGCTTGGTATTTGGCAATACCTTCGACATAGGTAATCTCACCAAAATAGATACGGTGAAAATCCCGAACCGGGTACTGTGCCATGATGTTTTCGTCGAGGAAATTAGCTGGCTCAAGGTCGTCAAAGTAAGTCTTGCGGCACTCAATGCTCAACTCTGCCTGGGTATAAGTGGGGGAGTTTACCATTTTGGCTGCGGTTGGCGTAAGGCCGGCAAGTTCCAGTTTGTTGCCATCTCTTCCGGATTTGGTCCCCAGGATACTTAAGGCCTTGCGGTATTCATCCGGGAAGGCTGTAATAGTGAAATCGGGGTACTTTTCCATGAAATGGAAGCTGTGTCTTGAAGGTCTCACAACAACCATGGCGAGCGGCTTATTCCACATCGTTCCAAAAGCACCCCAACCGATGGTCATCATGTTGAAATCACCTGTCGGAAAATCACCACTGGTCAACAGCATGGCACGGAATTCCAAAATGTCATGTGGAAGCAAACTGAGGTTTCTTGGGTTGATGGGATTAAGCGTCATAATGGCTCCATTTCTTGTGTTTTTCGGATTGCTGCGGCAAGTATAATTAGGCATAGATCTATTTGCAAACGAAAGGGAAGGCTATTTGAAGACTCTAAAAAATCAAAATTTCCTGCGTGATTTTTTCCTGATCGAAGCCGGGATGGCGGGATGGTTCATTTACGATAATATCCATTCCCGAAACAAAGTTTTCTTTGCCTTCACGGGAATTTTCTTCTTAAGCTTGCTGCTCACGGGCTTGCTTTCACTCCGAAAAGAGAATGAAACCAAAACCGCCGCCAACAAAAAATCCACTTGCTGGGCATGGCTTATCGGAGGGGTCTTGATAACCCTCCTGGTTTTAGGCTTCTTTAATCTCCGACTAGATTTGCTTGGTGAGCGCAGCCTAAGGCTCTTTTTGCTTGTAAGTTTGGCCGGGCTGTTAGCCTGGATTTTTGGCTCACTTTTGGGTAAAGGTTCCCCTTATTTCTATTTTGCTGGATTCTTGCTTTTGGGCGGTGTTATTTACCGGGTTGGCGTCTTTGTGCCGCAGGTGCAATCCACTCCCCTTGCCTTGGGTTGGTCCGAAGGCAGCCGCTATTATGTTGCCTCTGCTTTCAAATCTCTGGAAATATATGGGGTCAAAATTCCATGGACGATTATGGATCCCCCTGCCGCCATCCTGCAAGCTGTACCTTTTTTGTTTATGCCCGAGAATGTACTTGCTCATCGCATCTGGTTGGTGTTCTTGTGGATTGGGCTGACAGCTTGGATGTCATGGCTATTTACCAGGCGCATCAAGGCGAAGCTTGATATAAAGCCTGCTTGGCTATTCTTATTTTTCTTTCTTTTTTTCTTTCAAGGGGCCGTCTATTTCCACCTAATCCCGGTAGTCATTTTGGTATTAATAGGATATAAACCCGGGGCAACGTTCAGAAATATGTTCTTCCTGGTTCTGGCTTCATTCTGGGCAGGGTTGAGCCGTATCAACTGGTTACCTGTTCCTGGAATCTTATTGACAACCTTATACCTGCTTGATACCCCAATAAGGAAGACCAAGATATTGCGCTATCTTTTACCTCCTTTGCTTTGGACGATCTTAAGCATGCTCTTAGGAGTGCTATTCAAAGATGGATATATCGCCTTATCTGGTGAAGCCCCACAATTCTTCAACTCTCCTCTTACTTCAACCTTGCTTTGGTACCGTCTTTTACCAAATGCCACTTATTTGCCTGGAATTATCCTGGCAGTATCACTTCTATGCTTGCCTTACCTGGTTGTCTTATCGAAAGTTTGGCCAACCTATCTTCGAGAAAAACTTGCTGCATGGCGATGGACTGGCATCCTATTAATCCTGGTGGTGTTTCTGTTGGGGGGCATGATCGTTTCCACGAAAATTGGCGGTGGGGCTGACCTGCACAACCTGGATGCTTTCATTGTTCTTTTTGGTTTGGTTGGCAGTAGCTTTATTGTTGGAGCCTTTACACCAGAGAATCCCACGCAAAGGACCAAACCGTTTATTAAAGGGAATTTTTGGCTATTAGCGTCAGTTCTCGTTATGGCTTTTTTCGCTTTCCAATCTGCGCCTAACTGGGATTTTACTGCTTCATCCCGTTCTAACAACGAGCTTGGGAAATTAAATATCGCCCTGGAAACCCTCAAAAAGAATGATGGAATAGTACTATTCATTTCCAACCGCCAACTGCAAACTTTTCACGCCGTTCCTGAATTTGAGCTGATACACGATTACGAGAAGTCCTTCATTATGGAAATGGCGATGAGCAAAAATGAAGCATATCTCCAGGATTTCCGTGCGGATTTAGCCTCTGGCAAGATCAGTGCTGTATTGGTTGACCAACTTAACACGGAACACCAGGATGCCTCGCATTCCTTCGGCGAGGAAAACAACGCTTGGGTGGACGAAGTTTTGCTGCCCCTGCTGGAATACTACGAGCCGGCATTCTCAGCTGATAATGGAAACATCAATCTTTTAGTGGTAAAGTCTCGGCCAGATCTGCTTGCCGCGCTTAAAGTACTGCCGGATTAATCGAGCTTAGCGTTTTAGGTGGGCTTTCATATATAATTAGCCCAATGGAAGATAAATCGAAAGCAAACATCCTGGCCGGCAAGAAGCGGCCGGAGGACCCGATTGATAACGCCCTCCGTCCAACCACACTCAATGAATTAATCGGCCAACAACAGGTCAAAGCCAACCTCTCCATCCAAATCTCAGCTGCAAAAAAACGCGGTGAACCCCTGGAGCATGTGCTTTTTTATGGTCCTCCCGGCTTGGGTAAGACCACGCTGGCACATATCGTGGCAACTGAGATGGGCCATAACATCAAAGTCACTTCCGGCCCAGCCATTGAACGCGCTGGTGACCTGGCTGCCATCCTAACCAATCTACGAGCTGGCGATGTGCTTTTTATCGATGAAATCCACCGCCTTGGCCGGCAGATTGAAGAAATTCTTTACCCGGCCATGGAGGACTACGCCCTCGATATTGTGATTGGTAAAGGACCCCAGGCAAAATCGGTGCGCCTAAAACTGCCCCGGTTTACAGTGGTCGGGGCCACCACGCGTCTGGCGCTGATTACCGCTCCTCTACGAGCCCGCTTTGGGGCAGTCTACCGCCTGGATTACTACGACGATGCCTCCCTCGCGGATGTTATCCGTCGGGGAGCTGGTTTACTTAAGGTGCCTTGTGACGAGGAAGGCGTGCTTGAAATCGCCCGCCGTGCCCGTGGAACCCCCCGTATCGCCTTGCGCATGTTGCGCCGCGTTCGTGATTTCGCGGAAGTGCGCTCCACCGGCCATATCAATAAGGAAATTGCCCGCACAGCCCTGGACATGATGAACGTGGATGCCATGGGTCTGGACGAAATCGACCGGCGTGTGCTCCTGACCATCATCGACAAATACAATGGCGGCCCGGTAGGCCTCAACACCATTGCCGCCTCGATCAGTGAAGAACAGGATACCGTCATGGACGTGATTGAGCCTTACCTGTTGCAGTTAGGTTTTCTTGACCGCACTGCCCAGGGCCGGCTGGCCACAGCCCTCGCCTATGAACATCTGGGCCGAAAAGTGCCTGCCCAACTGACTCAGCCCGACCTTTTTACCCAGGAAGAATAATTCCCACTATGAAAACTGAAGATTTTGACTACGAGCTGCCAGTCAGCTTTATCGCGCAGCAGCCAGTGGAGCCGCGCGACCACTCCCGCTTATTGGCCATGAAGCGCTTCTCAGGCGAACTGGAGGAAGGCCACTTCTTTGACATTGCGCGTTACCTCAAACCCGGTGATCTCCTGGTGGTTAACCAGACCCGGGTCATTCCAGCAAGGTTTTATGCTTCCAAGCTGCCCGGTGGCGGCAAGTTGGAACTGCTACTGCTTAATAAACACGAGGAACTGCTATGGGAGTGCCTGATCGGAGGTAAAGTGCGCGAAGGCACCCGCATGCAGGTTATGGATGGTCCATTTGCTGAAGTGACCACCTTGCTCGAAGGCTCACGCCGCTTGGTCCGCTTCGCCGAACCCATTGAGCACTTCTATGCTCCAGCGGGGCATATTCCATTACCGCCCTACATTCACGGATACCAGGGAGACCCCGAACGCTACCAGACGGTCTATAACCACACACCTGGTTCCGCGGCCGCCCCAACGGCAGGGCTTCACTTTACTCAAGATTTAATCAACAAACTCAAGGCACAGAGCGTGAATTTCGCGAAGATTACTCTGCATGTCGGCCTGGATACCTTTGCCCCCGTCACCGAAGAGGACCCCCAAACCCACTTGATTCACCAGGAGTGGTGTGAGCTAAATGCTGAAACCGCGGAACTGATCAACCGGACCAAAAGTAGTGGCGGCCGCATCATTGCAGTCGGCACAACCAGCGTCCGCACCCTTGAAAGTGCCGCCCAGGCCTCGCAGTGTGAGCCAATTCAACCCTACACCGGCAATACCAGCCTCTTCATACTGCCTGGCTATCAATTCCGCCTGGTGGATGCCATGATCACCAATTTCCACCTCCCAAAATCGACTTTACTGATGCTCGTCTCAGCATTCGCGGGAAAGGAACAAATCCTGCACGCGTATGATGAAGCCAAAGCCCGGAACTTCCGGTTTTTCTCCTTTGGCGACGCCATGTTTTTGTATTAATTTAGAGAAAATATTAATAATTAATTCGTAGAATGGATTAATCCTAAGGAGGGGCTTAGGCTTTCTATGGAAAGGGATTTCTTATGATGCGATTTGATAAATTCTCAGAGCGTGCCCAGGATGCAGCCAGCCGTGCTGCTGAAATTATTCAGCGTTACGGCCACAGCCAGATTGATTCTGAACACATCCTGCTTGCTCTGATAGAACAACCCGATGGCACGGTTAGCCAAATACTGGACATCCTCAAGGTGGATCCCGGCCAGGTGGCCGATCGTGTGGATGTCATCCTGCGCACAACGCCGCGCACCAATATCTTCGGTGGACCCTCTGGCCAAATCTTCCTGACCCCAAGAGTCAAGATGGTAGTGGATATGGCCAAGACCGAAGCTGCGCGCATGGGCGATGAATACATCTCCACCGAGCACATCTTCCTCGCTATTCTGGCCGAGAAGAACACCCAGCTTGCCCATCTGCTGGAGGAACTCAACCTCAACCGTCAGAACGTGACCGAAGCCATCCAGGAAATTCGTGGCGGTACCAAAGCCACCAGCACAGGTGTGCGCGGTGAGACCCGTTACAAAACACTTGAAAAATTCAGCCGCAACCTTACCCAGGCTGCCAAAGAAGGCAAATTGGACCCGGTTTATGGTCGTGAAATGGAAATTATGCGCCTCATTCAGGTGCTTTGCCGCCGTACCAAGAACAACCCGGTGCTTATTGGTGAGGCCGGCGTAGGAAAAACCGCCATCGTGGAAGGCCTGGCACAGAAAATCATTAGTGATGACGTACCCGAAATTCTCTCCGGTAAACGTGTTGTTGCCCTTGACCTTGGCGCCATGTTGGCAGGCACCCGCTTCCGCGGTGAATTTGAGGAACGTCTCAAGGGCGCTGTGGATGAAATTGAAGCCTCCAACGGCGAAGTAATCCTGTTTATCGACGAACTGCATACCGTAGTCGGGGCAGGTGCAGCCCAAGGGGCCATGGATGCCTCCAACATGCTCAAA
>CAYVRH010000006.1:0-17759 GCA_964452955.1 uncultured Anaerolineaceae bacterium
GCATTATGATCCAGGCTGATACTCACGTCCACACCAACTTTTCTCCGGATTCGACTGCCAGCCCCGAGTCCATGGCCGATGCTGCCATCACGCAAGGGCTAAAAACCCTGGTCTTCACCGATCACTGCGACATCGACTACCCCAACATTCCTGACCCGGACATGTTCCTCTTGAAAAAGGCCCAATACTTTGAAACTCTCAGAGACCTGCGTGAAGCTTACAAAAACAAATTGGAAATCCTGATTGGGGTTGAGATTGGTCTTGCGGCCAACCAGGCAGAAGCCATCACAGCCTTCGCGGATGGAGAGCCTTTCGATTTCGTGATTGGCTCATCGCACGTGGTTTACGGCAAGGACCCTTACCTGCCTGGTTATTTTGACGAAATGAGCGAACGTGAAGGCTATGAACTTTACTTCCGCAGCATCGCTGAAAATACCCAAGCCATTAAGTGTTACAACGTCTACGGCCATCTGGATTACGTGGTGCGTTATGGCCCCAACAAGGACCGCGATTATCACCCTTACGATTACCTGGATATCTTCGACCCAGCTCTCAAAACCATCATTGCGGATGGCAAAGGCATAGAACTCAACACTGGCGGCTGGACGCGAGGGCTCAATCAAGCCCATCCGCACTTTGATCTTCTCAAGCGCTACCGCGAACTGGGCGGAGAGCTCATCACCGTGGGCAGCGATGCCCACTCACCCCGTTCAGTGGGCTACGGTTTTGACAGAGCTGCAGACCTGCTGAAAAACGCGGGTTTCAAATATTACGCGGTTTTTAAAGCCCAAAAACCGCACTACTTTCCTTTGTAGGCATTCAAGAAAGGCAGGTAATTCATGCAATTACGTAAAATACAACGCATCGTGCGCGGCTCACCGGCTGTTGATGGGGCAGGCGTGCGCCTGGTCCGCGTTTTGGGGCCTTCCACCATTGAAGATTTTGACCCCTTCCTGATGTTGGATTCGTTTGATTCCCGCAACCCACGCGACTATACGGCGGGTTTTCCCATGCACCCGCATCGCGGTATTGAGACCGTCACCTTTCTCATCCAGGGCATCATGGACCACGAGGACAGTCTTGGTAACAAAGGCCGCATCAACGGTGGCGATCTGCAGTGGATGACATCCGGCAGTGGCATCATGCACCAGGAAATGCCACAACCCGCTGAGCGCATCCTGGGCTTTCAGCTCTGGCTCAACCTGCCCCAAAGCGAGAAGATGACCACACCCAAGTATTTTGATATCAGCCCCAAAGATATCACCGAGCTTGAAATCCCCGAGGGCAAGGTGCGAGTGATTTCCGGCGAGTACGCGGGGGTGAAAGGCGTCAAACCGCATCACATCCAGGCGCGCTTTCTGGATTTCAGCCTTGAAGCCGGGCGGATGCTCGAGGTTGGTGTAAACCCCGCTGAAACTGTCTTTGTCTTTCTTCTTGAAGGGGATGCCATTATTGATGGTCAGCACGTCACAGAAAAGTCCGCGGTGCTCCTGACAGACGGGGATACTGTCAGGGTTGAAGCCCTCCCAGAAAGCAGGCTAAGCTTCCAGCTGCTTTCAGCTCCGCCACTGCATGAACCGGTTGCTTGGGGCGGACCCATCGTCATGAATACCCGTGATGAAGTCATGCGCGCTTTCGAGGATCTGCGCCAGGGAACATTCATCAAGGAATCAGCTACAGGTCTGTAAACCAACAATTTCCAACACCAACGCTGGTTTGTGCAGCTTTGTATCATGCAAAACTGCACAAACCATTTCAATTTCCTCAGCTTATGCAGGAAATCTTGCGCAATCATTGAATTGGTATATAATGGCTTTACTGATTGAATAACTAAATAAGACCTTTGCCAATAGGCAGCCCCCCTTACTTAATGAAATTTCTTTTGACAATTGATATTTTCCCTTATGTGCGGTTTAAGCACAAACACAGATTAGCTTAAGATAAGCAGGATAAACCATGGATATTTTTAGTTTAGAAAAGAAAAGCCTCAAAGAATTACGCCAAATCGCCAAAGACTTCAACTTCCCGGAACCCATAAGAGCAAAAAGAGAAACGCTAATTTCGAAAATCGCCCAAATTCAGGCCGAGCAGGAGGGTTTGGAAATGCGTGGGGGTGTGCTTGAGATCATGAACGAAGGCATCGGCTTTTTACGTACAAACTATCGCATTGGCCCGGAGGATGTTTATGTTTCCCAGGCACAACTGCGCCGCTATGACCTGCGCTCCGGGGACTTCGTTATTGGCCACGTGCGCCCACCCCGCGAATCTGAACGCCATTATGGCCTGCTCAAAGTTGAAGCTATCAATGGGCTAAACCCCGATGAGAACCGCAAACGCATCAAATTTGAAAACATCACCCCAATTTTTCCGGATAAATTGCTCAACATTGAGCATGACTACCGCAACCTTTCCACCCGCATGATCAACCTGATTGCCCCCATTGGTGCAGGCCAGCGTGCCATGATCGTTTCACCACCAAAAGCCGGCAAGACCACCATCCTCAAGGATATCTCAAACGCCATCGCTTCCAATCATCCCGAAGTACGTCAGATTCTGTCCTTAATCGGTGAGCGCCCTGAAGAAGTGACGGATATGGATCGTTCCGTGGAAGCCGAAGTGATTGCCAGTACTTTTGATGAGCCAACCACCTCCCATGTGCACATGGCCGAAATCGCGCTCGATCGTGCCAAACGCCTGGTTGAAAATGGCCTGGATGTGGTTATCCTGATGGATTCCCTAACCCGCCTGGCCAGGGCTTACAACATGGTTGTGAACCCCTCCGGCCGCACACTTTCCGGCGGTATGGACCCCTCAGCCCTCTACCCCCCCAAACGCTTTTTTGGCGCCGCCCGTAATCTTGAAGATGGCGGTAGCTTGACCATTATTGCCACTGCTTTGGTGGATACAGGTTCACGCCTGGATGATGTGGTCTACGAAGAGTTCAAAGGCACCGGTAACATGGAATTGCACTTGAACCGTAAACTCCAGGAACGCAGAATATTCCCGGCCATCGATATCGAAAAATCTTCCACCCGCCGCGAGGATCTCTTGCAGCCGCCCGCGCTTTTACAGCGTATCTGGCTGATGCGCCGCATGTATCTTCAGATGATTTCCACCCCTCCGCAAGGCGCAGGCATGGATAACGCTGTGGCCACCGAAGCCATTCTGCAGAAAATGGAAAAGACCAAGACCAACATCGAGTTCCTTGAAAATCTTGTGGATATGTAAAATCCTCTGAAAATTCAAGTTTCCAGTTTGTGGTATAACCGCCTGTATCATGGAACAAAAACGCCCCAATCCGGATTCTTCCTCTGATTCCAACGAGGGAGTCGTACCAGCAACTGCCGATTCTGACGTGCAGGACTTAACGGTTGCGGAAGAAACCAATGCTGATGGCGGTATTGACGCCGACTCAACGCCCACGACTGAAATCGAAGAATTCAAAGAACCGAACGCCCTGCCCTCTATCCTGGCTTGGATGCTGGCCATTATTGTTTGTGGCGGTTTGTTATCCTTGCTAATTTGGCAACCGAGCATTGCCCGCGCACTGGCCGAGCAGAGCCTGACGGCAGTTACTCCGGCTTATACCCCCGCGGAAAATTTGGATGATGTCGCCCTGGCAGCCATGCCAGTTTATATTCCAACTGAGGTACCGGGTGAAATCGCCCGTGACCCGCATGCCCACACCGACGCCAATAAGGCTTATCGCGCTGTGGCTGTCGAGTACACGGTGGTGGAAGGCGATAACGTCACGCTCATCTCGCAAGAGTTCGGGATTGAACCCATCACCATTCTTTATAACAACTATAACGTTCTGAATGATCAAATGGACTTCCTGCAGGTAGGGGATGTACTGACGATTGCCCCGACCGATGGCATCTGGTACAAGTGGCGCAATAAAGACACGATCGAATCGGTGGCTTCCAAATTTGGCACTACGGTAGATGCTATTAAGCTCTTTCCCGGTAATAATATTGATCTGAGCGACCCCAAAGTTGCTCCCGGTTCTTTTGTGATGATCCCGGGCGGATCACGCGAGATCATCGAACCTGCCCTGCCAGTCATGCCGGGCGTAGCTGGCGGTTCCACCATGGGCATTCCAGCCGGTCCAAATGTTTGTTCCAACCCAACTGTGTATATGGGCACAGGTTCCTTTATCTGGCCGAGCGCCACCCACTTTATTTCGGGCAACACCTTCGGGCCAGGGCATAACGGCATCGATATCGGTGCCGGAGAGGGTTCGCCCATCTTTGCTTCCGATGGTGGAACCGTGGTTTACTCTGGATGGCTCGAGCCGGGCTACGGCTACATGGTAGAAATAGACCATGGTAACGGCTACTACACGATCTATGAACACCTGATCAGTTACCCTGAGGTTGGTCCTTGCCAGCACGTCAACCAGGGCGAAGTGATTGGATACACCGGCAATACCGGTAATTCATTTGGCGCCCACATCCACTTCGGCATTCTAACCGCGGGCGGGCCAGTTAACCCAGGCTATTATTTGCCATAAGCGCTCAGATTTCTGTATAATAAAGTTTCACGCTCCAGTAGCCCAAATGGATAGAGCAAGGCACTCCTAACGCCTAGGTTGGGGGTTCGAGTCCCTCCTGGGGCACACAAGCAGCACCAAGCGTGCTGCTTTTTTTATTTAGTTTTCTTGCTAAGGGATTAATTGGGTATTGGAAAAAGGTCGCTTACTACTCAGTGATTTCTTGCCGCACCCAAAGTAAAAGCACCTGACCATCAGGCGTTTCGCTGGCCTGAGCGGCAACAATCACAGCCTGAGCGCGTAAACCAATCCGGTCGCGATATTCCAGGAACATGGGGTTGCCTTCAGCCCAGTTCTGCTGGCAGCGTTCCAAAAGAGCCTGGTTGTTGAAGGTGCGCACCGTGGTGAACCCTGTCTCGTAGAGAAAAGGACCCTCCAACACGCTGTTTGCCCAGGCATGCGGACCGCTGAAACCCATACCCTGGGATGTGGGCTGGAAGATGGGTGTTGGCCCTTCGATAATGGTTATTTTATTATCCATGAGCGGCTATCATACCATAATGAGCTTAATCCAGGCATAAAAAAAGTGGAGGCGAACCTCCACTTTTAGTACCTGCGATACGTTTACTCGGCGGTTGTGATGTTATAGAAGAAGTTGAAAGCGTAACTCTTGCTCGATTCCATCAGGATGGAGATCAGGCTGAAGTTTTTGAAGTCTTCAGGGATGGTCAGCGTCAATTCGTACTCACCGGTATTGTCAGAAGTGAATTTACCCGCTTCCTTGCCCTTGGTATCAACCTCGCCGAAGGGTCCCATGGTAAAGACGTACTCCAGGTTGGAGTGCAAATTGGTGGCCTTCACCTTGATGGTTTGGCCGGAAACCACACTCAGAATCTGGATTCTCGGCCCACCCGGTTTGGGTACGAAGGCATTTGGATCCGTGGTTGGGGCAGGGGTGGCCTCAACAGCAGTGGTTGGGGCGGGGGTGGCTCCAGGGCTTGAGGGGGCTGGTGTTGCCGTAACTTCTGTACTGGTAACCGGCGCCGAGCTAATGCCAGCACCACTGTTATCGAACCAGTTGTAGGCAAAATACTGTTTGGGTGCAACCAATCGGATGGCTAGGGCATCGTAGTTTTTGAAAGCCGCTGGGATGTCGAAAGTGGCTTCAAACGCGCCGCCTTCACCGGAATTGAATTGGCCTACAGCTGTTCCATCCTCGCCATTTTTACCCAATTTACCAATCAGGGCCACAAAGTCGAGACCAGGAGGGAAATTATCCGTAATCACTGTCACGGTCTTGCCCGGGTCAACCGTCTTGACAGCAAATATGGGATAACCCTTGTACGGTTTTCCGCTGACAGTTGTCACCGTGTACTCGGGTTCTTCAGGCTCAGGTGTGCCGCTCGGTTTGGTGCTGGGCACTGGGGTCGTACCATTCGGGTCATTTTGGAAGGTGTTATAGCAGTACCACTGTTTGGGAGCTACCAGGCGCACAACAATGTACTCGCGGTCCTTTAGTTCTGCGGGGATGGGTAAAGTGGCCGAGAACGAACCGCCTTTGCCAGTGTTCATTTGCCCAACGACAATGCCATCCTCACCCTTGGAATCCAGCTCGCCCATGTAGGCGATGATGTCGGTGTTTTCGGGCATATAGTTGGTCACGATGGTAACGCTCTCGCCTTTGGTCACATCAAGGAAGCTGACCTGGGGGATCTTCTCCACCTTAGCCGCAACAGGTGAAAAGACTGCCGAGGTCAGGAGGATAACGATCAAGGTAATGAATACAAACGTTTTTTTGTTCATAGGTCTCCAATCAGGCAACAGGTGCCATGCAAGAAATTAAGACAGATTTCTGCTGTTCGATGGATTGGTTGCAATATTCGGGCCCGGTGCATATAAACGGGAATTTTAAAAAAAGTTGTAAAATTCCTGCAGTGAAAAAAGCCGTTTTAGCAATCATCGTTCTGTTAATCTTAATCATCTTGGTGCTTGGGGCAAATTTCTATAGAAGCCGCTGGGGCGGGCGCATCCCGATGCTGATCAAATTTTTAAGAAACCCTGACCAGTATACCGATTGGGTGATTCCAGCCAAAACCCGTTGCCCAGGCGCACCTTTTGTTTATCCCACTGACGGTTACCTCGGGTTTCTTTGGCAGGATAGCTTTAAATTCCTGGTCGCGCACCAGGGTCTGGATATTTTCTCAGGTAAAGAAGCTGGGGTAACGGATGTCTTTGCTGCTTATGATGGCTTTCTAACCCGCCAAAACGGTTGGAAGTCTTCACTCATCATCCGGTTACCTGAAGATCCACTTCAGCCCGACCGGCAAATCTGGCTCTATATGACCCACTTGGCAGACGCACAGGGGAACTCCTTGATTGACGCAAAATTCCCTGAAGGCAGTGTAGAGGTGCCGGTGCGTCAGGGAGAATTGCTGGGTAAGATGGGCAACTACTCAGGAAACCCGACCTCACCCACCGGTGTACACCTGCATTTCTCGATAGTCAGGGATGATGGCGAGGGTCATTACCTGAATGAACTCAAGGTCCGCAACACCTTGGACCCCAGCCCTTATTTTGGGATGCAATTGGACGCTCGTAAAGCTGGACGCGCAATTCCGGCTTGCGAGCCATAGCAACTTGAATTGCACCGAGGCTTTTGGCATAATTGCCTCTAATTACTTGTGGAGGAACTGATGGAAGCAATTTCACCTTACATTTCCCTTGAAAAAAATGGGATTGGCTTGTATGTGGGTTTGATCCACAATGAATTTGCTTGTCTGCAAATTGATGCCAATTTTCATCCCCAGGACCTGCCATTCTTCCGTCTTGCCGGCGAAAAGAACCATAATCTGCTCTGCTTTCAGGTTTTGCTTGACACCAACTATGATCGTGTGTTAAGCACAAAAGGTTCCGATTCCATCACCATCACCCAGAGCCACGCCGCCACTACGGGCAGGGTCAGGACGACTGCCAAATCCCAGGACGAACAACTCACCTTTTTGGATATGCACGAAACCCCAACTTCGCGCTGGGTGCCACCCGAGATTCTTTACCAAACCGATTTGGCCCTGGCTTTGGGCAATCTGGAAATCTTTTTTGAACACCATTCCGGCTCGAACCAGGCTGGCACTTGGGTCAAAATCCCGCAAGAAAAAGTGATCTTTGTGGGGGATAGCGTAGTGGTCAACCAGAGCCCATTTCTGGCATATGCCAACCTGGCAACCTGGGAAGAGGACCTGAAGTACCTGCAGGGAAAACAATTTGAGGGCTACCGCATTGTGTCATCACGCAGCGGGATCGTGGAAACCAAGGATGTACAGTGGATGGCCAAGCTAATAGCCTTCATACGCAACCTCATCGAGCCGCTGGATGCCAAAAAATCGGTCATCGATGAATATCATGCCCTTATTCCAAAAATCATGAAAAAATTTGAGTTAACCCCCAACGAAAGCGAACTTTATTTCAATCGTTTGCGCTGGGGTCTGAGCACTTATTTTGAACAGATCGGACGCTGAGAAAGGCGATTATGAAGAAAATCAAAGGTTATGCCCCCCTGGTGCAGTTGACGCGCGGTGGAATTGTAGAATGCCAACACTTTGGTGCCCTGGCAATTGTGGATTCAGCAGGCACATTGCTGGCTTCCTTGGCTGACCCAAAATTGGTCACTTTCCCGCGCTCTTCAATGAAGCCCTTCCAGGTATTGCCGTTCGTTGAACGGGGTGGCATAGATCACTTCAACCTGACTGACGAAGAATTAGCCATTTTCTGTGCTTCACATAGCGGAACTGACCGCCATGTTGCTGTGCTCAAATCCATCCATGCCAAGGTTGGCCTTCAGGAAAGCGACCTGCAATGTGGTGTGCAATGGCCTGAAAAAGAAACTTCTGATGCGATGAAACTGCGCGGAGAAGAACCTACTCCTTATCGCCAAAACTGCTCAGGCAAACATTCCGGCATGCTGGCGGCGGCAAAAATGCGGCAGCTTTCATTGAAAGACTACCTTGACCCTGAGCATCCAATTCAGAAAACCATCCGCAAAACCATGGCAGAAATGAGTGGAGTCCAGGCCAAAGAGCTTATCCTTGGCACCGATGGCTGCAGTGCCCCAGTTTATGCTTTACCGCTTTGTAATTTTGCCTCGGCTGTTGCAAGACTGTGTGATCCTGATAATCTTGGAGCCGAACGCGAGGATGCTTGCCGTAAAATCACCAAAGCCATGATGCAAAATCCATTTATGGTGGCAGGCCCGCATCGTTTGGATACGGCCTTGATGGAAGTGCTTTCGGGAAAAGTGGTCAGCAAAGGTGGTGCGGAAGGCTATCAGATGATTGGCATCATGCCCGGTGCCCTCAACCCGCGCTCCCGTGGGATTGGAATTGCCTTCAAGTTTTCAGATGGCGACCCCAACCGGCGGGCCACGCATTGCCTGACGGTTGCCCTGATGAGGGCTTTCGGCTTTGGCAAAGAGATGGACTCAGATGCATTCAAGGAATTTAACGACCCGGTGCTCAAGAATTGGCGCGGTCTGGAAATCGGCGAAATCCGCCCAGTGCACAAGATAAAACTTCGTTGGAATTAAATGGTTTCGGCTGACTCAAACCCCGAAATCCTGAAGGCTGAACATCGCAACCGATTGCAGCTGGTGGGTGAGAAGCTTGCGGGATTCTTTGGTACGCCCACATGGCACATCCAAATGCCGGCCCTGGATGAATTGATCTGTACCATCCTCTCCCAAAATACCAACGACATCAACCGCGATAAGGCATTCCAGGCGCTGAAAGCGCGGTATCCCGATTGGGCCAAGGTTGCGGAGGCTCCATTGGCAGAATTACAGCAGACCATTGCCATCGCTGGCCTGGCCAACCAAAAAGGTCCGGCTATCCAAAATGCTCTACAAAAAGTCTTTGAGGAACGTGGCGAATATGACCTCGAATGGCTGGCTGAAAAGAATCCCGACGAAGCCCGCGATTGGCTTGTTAAGTTGAAAGGTGTCGGCCCCAAGACCGCCTCCATCGTGATGGTTTTTTCGCTTGGTATGCCCGCTTTCCCTGTGGATACGCACATTTATCGGGTGAGCGGTAGGATTGGTCTGCGGCCAAAAGAATTCAATGTTGAAAAGACGCACGCGTACTTTTTGGAAATTGGGGACCCTGAGTGCTTTGGCCCCCTGCACTTAACCTTGATTGATCTCGGCCGTCAGATTTGCCACGCCCGCAAGCCTGAATGCCCCCGCTGCCCGGTCAATGATCTCTGTCAGTATGAGGAAAAAACGGTGTAACTGCGAGAAGCACGCGACGACTGCTTGCGTGCCAAGCCCGTAGGGTGAGGGCTAGCAATCTGGTAGTCCACTTTTACTGAATAATCATTACAGATCAAATTCACCTGATAAATCTAACCAACCTGGGTTGATTGATTCAATCAGTATAATTTTGTTTGCCCTCGAGCCGGCTTTAATCTGTTTCTCACGATTGATGGCATCCATGATCGTCCCGAAGCATTAGTAGTATACCAATCTGGTAATTCGATACTTTTTTGTAAAAGTGCCCCCGGAACCTGTTTTATGCTGATTGATTCGCTGTGGAAGATTGCTTGTGACACCAACATAAAGCACATTCCCTTTAATATTCGATAGGATGTAAACGCAATTACTGTCCCAACTCATAATATTGAGTTTACTCTTTTAAGAGATAACTTATCTATATTTGGTGTTCTTGATCGATCCTTCAGTAATGAAGGGACTAATATCTTTGCGTATCTTAACCCAGATTGCCACGCAAAAGAGGTTCGCAATGACTACATCTCAACTACAGTCATCGCGAGCGAAGCGTGGCGATCTGGGGTTACGCTTTAAGAATCAAAACCAGATTGCTTCGTCAATGACAATAAAGTGTGTCAAGTTCCACGCAGCGAAAGACCTTTGTTAAGAATATTGGTACGGAATGCAGCAATGCGTTTTTCTGTTGTTTTTAATCTGGTATCGTTTGCGAATATCTTATTACGCCAATTCGCCAAGCAAGGTCCAAGGTCCGGTCCAATTGATCTTGACCGAAAGCTCCTGCCCTCGCAGGTTGCCATCGTGTTCCACAAAGACCAGACGGTTGGTTGGGGTGCGCCCGCGCCAACGGTTCTTGGACTTGCCCTCAAAGAGCACCGGCAGTACCTGCCCAAGATAGGCCTGGTTGATCTCCGCGGTGATGCTTTCCTGCAAGGTTTCAAGCGCTCTGAAACGGCGCATTTTTTCATCCGCGGGCACATCATCTTCCAGGAAGCGCTGCGAGTAAGTGTTTGGGCGCGGCGAGTAGCGTGCCAGATGGGCAACGTCCAATTTGAGGTCGCTCAATAACTCAAATGTTTTCATGAAGGCCGCTTCGCTCTCACCGGGGAAGCCAACGATGATGTCGGTGGCAATCGATACCCCCGGGATTCGCTGCCTAAGTTTGGCAACCAGCTCCCGATATTGGGCTTGCGTATACCCTCGGCGCATGTCGACCAGAATTTGGTCATCCCCAGCTTGAATGGGCACTTCAATATGGGGCATTATTTTTGGCACCCGGGCAACGGTGTCAATCAACTCATCACTCATCCAGTTGGGGTGGGAAGTAAGAAAGCGCAGGCGCAGCAATCCTGGTATGGCGGCTATTTCTTCCATTAGTTCAGGCAAGAGGGGGCTGCCCTCTTTATCCAACCCATAGCGATCTACAATTTGCCCCAATAGAACAATTTCCCTGACGCCTTCAGCGACCATGGTGCGGGCTTCATTCAGGATTTTTTTGGCATCCCGGCTGACTTCACGGCCCCGACGGGCAGGGATGACACAATAGGCACAGGCGTGTGAACAACCCAACACAATGGGCAGATTCTCCGAGACTTCGCGTCCGGTAGGGTTGGCACTCAGGCCAAATTCCTCATCCAACACGGCATCCACATTTTCACGCCAGGAACTTGCCGCTGCATGGTCGTGGTTGCTTTCCAGAAAGTCCAAAATCGGTTTTGGGTCTGACGGAGCGGAAAAAACATCCACCCAGGGGTAGCGTTTTTGGATGGCAGGGTTGCCATGTACGCCAACCAGGCAGCCCATGAGGGCAATAACCAGTTTGGGGTTTTTGAGTTTGAGCGGCTTGATGGAGTTGAGCCGGCCAAGTGCTTTATCTTCCGCGCTTTGCCGTACAACACAGGTATTTAAAACGATGAGGTCAGCTTCATCAACCTGGTTAGTGTGTTCATAATGCAACTGGCTGAGCGCACGTGCCAGGCGGGCTGAATCGGCCACATTCATCTGGCAGCCTTCTGTCCAAATATGGTATTTCATCGTGGCATATTATACATTATCAAATACTTGTGACAATACGGCTGGAACGAGAATAATTCTTGTTATAATTCGACCATTGACCGTTAAAAGATACGAGGAACCCATGGAATTCAAGAAAACAGATTACAAACGTTGTACCGTTGTCAAAGGTCTTGGCCGTATTGACAGTGCCACTTCACCCGATCTTGAAAAAGCGCTCACCGATTTAATTCCTTCCAACAAAGGCATCGTGCTGGATATGTCCGATATCGACTTCGTTTCATCCGCAGGCTGGTGGACGATTATCCGGGCTCAGAAGGAACTAAAGAAAGCCAATTCCGAATTATCCCTGGCTGGCGTAAATGAGAACGTCAAGGATTCAATGGACCTGATCGGCATATTGCCGTATTTTAACATCTTCGAAAACGTCGTTGATGCCATTGGCAACCTCTAAAAAGTCTTAACTAAAAAGCTGGCCAAATATTTTTGGTCAGCTTTTTTCTTTGCAAGTACAAATCTTAGCAAAAAGTCCTCTATTTAAATTCAATTGAAAATTCAGCTTTTTCCCTCGTTACGGGCGTGGTACCGGAGATGGCAATGATCATTTTCTCAATACCTATGCCATTGCTAAGCGGGATCTCAAACCTGTCTTCCGGGCTGATGCTGAACTGCTCAACCTTGCCACGAGTACCCTCATAGATTACCGATAGGATGAACTCCTGGGGCAAATAGTTGGTTACCCTGGCAAAGCCTTCAGCCTGCCAGTTGCCTTCATCGGTTTCGAAATCATTGTTATACCCGATGGCATCCACGCGCATATCGTCTATGGCCAGGCCATTCAGGTTGACTGCCGCGTCAGTGACGTAATCAAAACGCACGGTCACCTTCTTGCCGGCGTACGCGGAGAGGTCCACGCTTTCATCAATCCACACTTCCGAGTTCCCATTCCAACCGCAACCATAGCTGTTGCCACTGACGTTATCAGTGGTACAGGTGCGCGTGTTTAAGATCTTCCAGGTTTTTCCATCCGTAGACGCGGAGACAAAGGCGAAGTCATAATCTTCTTCCAGTTCATACCAGGCTTTAAAATCCAGGCTGATTTTTCCACTTGCCTGGCTCAAGTCAAATGTTTGGGTGAGCCGGGGATTGGATTCATCAGCCGCGTTGGACCAGAAGAAGTATTCCCCCGAAGGCACTTCCGGCAGGGGCAGCAGTTTGACCAGGCTGGGTCCCGCGAACGAAAGCGATTTTAGATTTGTGCATTCCAAATCGATATATTGGGTACCAAATTGCGATACTGAAGCATTGAACTGCTGAGGACAGGTGGTAATATCATTCTGGCTGGTAAATGCTGGCGGGTTGTAAGAGTGGTAATCGAAGCGACCTCTTTCGATGTTTGGGTTCTGCAAAATGTTGGCCGCGGTCCAATCCCTGAAGACTTCAATGCCGGTATAGGGCTTGCCAGTACTTGGGTTAAGCAGGTTGAGATCGCTCATTACTTTGGTTACGCTTGCCAGACCATTTTCCTTTTCAGCTACCAGCGCTTTGGTGGCGTCCTCCCCAAAACGATCCAGGAAATACACCATAAAGAGGTACGCAGAGCCATAATGCGGCCCGTTCAATCCCACATCCTCGCCCCAATCTGTCAACTGCAGGTCAGGTTCGTAGGCAAATTCATAATCAAAACCTCCAGCATCCAGGCCGTTGACGTGTTCAGCTAACATCGAAAAACCTTCATTCATCCAGGTTTCTTCGTTTTTGTCCTGGTACCAGTGGATCATGTGCTGAAATTCATGCGCCATTGTGCCGTGCAGGTACTCTTCACCGAGATCAACGTTATCCGAGTTGATCAGGAACATCTCATGCGCGTTGGAGTATGGATGGGCGTCCGGGTGCAATTCATCGGCTGAAGAAAAATATCCGGCCAGGTTATAGCCTAAATCGCCAGCGTAAAGCACATAGATGCGCGGGTCACCATCCACCCCCGGGTTCCATTCTGAGCCAAAAAACGCGCGATTGGTAGGGATGTACTGCTGATCAAATTTCTTGGCTACATCTCTTAATTCGATCTCCTTAAATTGCACCTCGTCCTGAATCCAAAAGTAGATATTCTCACCGACGTAGCGTAGCGTGGCATCGATCTTGAAATTCTCATTTGTGTCGACATTAGTCACCCAAAATTGCTTTTCTGCCCCAATGGCATAAGGCGCGTTGGTGTCAATCAGCTGCTTCGGCACATCCACCTTACGGCCCAGCCGATTGGCCAGGTCGATGGGATCGTTACTGGGGATAACCACTTCCTGCAGGGTCTTCAAGGTTTCTTCCGCCCGGTCCAAGATGTTCTCGTCCACAGGCAATAGCGGCTCGGATTTCTGGGTTGCTAACGGGGGTGGCGTTGGGAGGATACTTTCAGGTGTCGCCAGCCACTTGGTTTGAGGAACTGGAGTTTCCGTAGCTTGGATCAATCCCGATGTCTCGGTTTCCAGTAGCTGCGGTAGCCAGCGGAAAACGCCGATGCCCAGGATGCTGCAGCCGCAACAAAATACAAGCAATACACTCATCACGATCGCTATGATGATCCAGGTACGGGAGTTTTTGTTTTCCATCAGTTTCCTCACTCTTTGGCTGTTTACTGATTACAGGCTTAAGTATTTTTCATAGACCAAAGGTTCCTGCAATTATAAGGTGAATGCTAATAAGCAAAATGAATTGTGAAACCAGATCTATTGCTTACCCGAGTTTGGACGATTACTGAAAGCCATTTTTTGAGGTGTTAAAATCAGGGCATGTTCAGACAAGCCAGCACCTTCAATCGTGTCCTCACCGTGCTGTTTGTTTGCCTGATTCTTGCCCTATTGCTGAGGGCGGATAATGTGGTTTCGCTCGATCAAAATGACCAGATCAGGCGCTACTCCCGCGCGTACGAGTTTGATTATCTGGAATGGGAGCTTGAAGCATTCTTCCAAAAGGCCGTCCAGGCTGCCACCAAGGCAGAAAAACTGTTAAGCGACGACCAGCAGACGCGCGTTGTCAACCGCTATTTTCTGATTGTCCGCGAACAAAACCAACTTGAGACGGAGTTGCGCAATGCCTCAGCTTCGCCAAGCGCGGCTGACAAGCAGAAAGTGCCAGGCCTGAAACAGGCTCTGGATGAGAAAAACATAGAATTGCAAACTCTCTCCGGCTTAGCTGAACCAATTATCCAGAATCAAACTGAACGATCACTGGCAGAAATGGGTTTTGGCCTGGGCGGGCAAGTTCTGCCACCGGTGCTTTATCATGTCAGCGAAATGCCAATGAACCTGATTGTCTCTCCGAGAACGGAGATCTCAACCATCTTTGAGATTAACTTACAGCCCGGTCTGGATGTACTTGAACGTGAAAGAATCGAGGGCAGCATCTTCAGAGATTTTTCCCTGGCAGCGCTGGTGGAGCCAATTGGCGGACTGGGCGCTTACCCGACCATGGTGATGCAATCAAGTGATATTGCCTGGTTGTTGGATACCGTTTCACACGAATGGACGCACAACTGGCTGACCTTTCACAGCCTGGGCATGCGCTACTTCAATTCTAATGAGCTGCGTACCATCAACGAGACGACGGCTTCCATGAGTGGTAAGGAAATCAGCCAGCAAACGCTTCGAACCTGGTATCCGCAGCACTTGCCTGCAGAAAGTACCCAGCAATCCACAAATCCCCGCAAACCGGTTGTACCTGAAACTGAAGATTTCAACTATCGTAAAGAGATGCGCGTAACGCGCCTGCACGTGGACGCTCTTTTAGCAGAGGGCAAAGTGGAAGAAGCCGAAGCATACATGGAAAGCCGGCGCGTCTTTTTGTGGGAGAATGGTTACCATTTGCGCAAAATCAACCAGGCCTATTTTGCTTTTTATGGTTCCTACAACGACGTGCCAGGTGGTGGGGCATCCGGTGATGACCCGGTGGGGCCAGCTGTGCAGCGCTACCGCAAGCAGTTCACGGATTTTCATAGTTTCATGGTCAAAATTGCATCGGTTAAATCCTTTGGCGAGCTTGAAAGCCGGCTTAACTAATGCCATCAAAAAATATGGCGTCGCTTAAGCGCTTAGGCTATAATCACGGCATGAAAAAAAGCCAGCTTGTTTTCGGTGATGCCTTGTCACACCCATTAATTATCGTCATCTCCGGGCCTTCAGGTATTGGTAAAGATGCTGTGGTGGGTCTGCTCCGAAACACAAATCACAACACCCATTTTGTGGTTACAGTCAATTCCCGCGCGCCCCGCAAAGACGAGGTGGACGGGAAAGATTACTTCTTCGTTAGTCGCCAGGCATTTGAAGAGATGATTGCCAGAGATGAACTGCTGGAGCATGCCCGGGTCTATTCCGACTACAAGGGCATTCCCAAATCCCAGGTGCGTGAGGCGCTTAAATCGGGCAAGGATGTGGTCATGCGCCTGGATGTACAAGGCGCGATGACCGTCAAAAAGCTCATTCCTGAAGCAGTACTGATCTTCTTAACGGCTTCTTCGAAGGAAGAGTGGATCAGCCGCTTGCAAGCTCGCCGCTCAGAAACCCCCGAGGAGCTGGCTTTGCGAATGCGCATCGCGGAGGATGAATACTCCCACCTGGATGATTTTGACTACCTGGTAGTCAATTCTGATAAACACCTTGACAGGACTATTGAAGATATCCAGGCCATCATTCGCAGCGAACACCTGCGCACAGCCCCCAGAAAAGCCAAACTATGAGTTTTAGTCAGCCACCTGCCACGCCCGGCGACGAGCCGTTGGGCACGCCTGAGTCTGCCCAAACCCCAGGCTCTGTATCAATTCCCTCTCAGCAAAGGCAGCAAAAGCCCCCAAGGCCACCCACCCCCTGGGTGACCTATGTATTGATGGGTCTCTGTATCTTGCTCTTTGGTCTGCAGTTGCTAAGCGAATCCCAACTCAACGCGGACCTGCCATTTCTCTTCGGTGGAAAAATCAATCAGGCCATTTTGGCAGGGCAACTTTGGCGTCTGATTACGCCCGCCTTTTTGCATGGCAGCATCTATCACCTGCTTTTCAATATGTACGCGCTCTACATCTTAGGCAACCGCCTGGAAAACATCTATGGCCACAGCCGGTTTACAGCCCTCTACTTTGTGGGGGCTTTTGGCGGTAACGTGCTCTCCTTCGTCCTCTCCAAGTCAAATTCGTTGGGTTCTTCAACCGCCATTTTCGGGCTTTTGGCAGCCAATTTAGTACTGCTACTCACGAATAAGGAGTTTTTTGGTGAAAACTTCAGGCCTATCTTGTCCAACCTGGTCTTCCTCCTCTTCATAAACCTTTCGATCGGCATCATGCCCGGCTCCTCAATCGACAATTTTGGCCATCTTGGGGGTTTGATCGCGGGTGGGTTTTTTGCCATCCTAGCAGGGCCGAAGTGGAAAGTTCAGAACCAAAGCGGGTTATTACGCCTAAAAGACTCGCGCTCCCAGAAAGAAATATGGATTGGACTGCTGATAGTTTTTGCGGCCTTTGTGCTTATGGCCGCCATTCCATTCCTGGAAGGCTGACCTTTCTTATTCAAGAACCTGTGCCAGGTAATCGGCCGGGTCTTCCGGAAAATCCTTAAAGGCTGCCAGCACAAAGCTGGGTGCCTGGATTACCGTTCCCAATTTACAAATCACCCGCATCCCAGCGCGGTGAGCCCCCAGCAAACCGGGCTCAGAATCTTCCATCACAAGGCAATTACAGGGCTGAATATGCAATTGCCGCGCTGCCTCAAGGAAACTGGCCGGGTCAGGTTTGGAGGGCAGTTTTTCGCCCGAAACGAGTTTTTCAAAAAATTGCCACAGCCCGAAAGTGTCCATTGAAACAGTAATGTTCTGCTGTGGGGCGGAACTGGCCAAGGCCTGGGGGATCCCCACCTGGCGGAAGTAATCCAGCCAGGTTAAAACCCCAGGGAATAGGCGTGTATGGCAGCGGATATTAGCACGGAAAGCCGCCTCTTTTTT